>JAITHD010000026.1 GCA_031280155.1 Treponema sp.
AAAAGACCCTATCCTTCCGGTCCATATTTTAGAAGCCCTTCAGCACCGCCGTATGGGAGACGATCCCTATGACATCCTGACCGTATCGGATTGACGGATAGCGATTATCCCACCGGCGCTGCGGGAATTCCCTGCCCAGAACGCATAACCCTCTGTAGCGGTCATCCGGGATCGGCGTTTATCGGCAGACGGATAATAAACACCGTGCCTTTCCCTGGTTCGGTCTGTACGTCTATAGACCCAGAGGACTCGCATATCCGATCCTGAACTAGATTTAGCCCAATGCCTCGTCCCGCATGGATGCCTTCGGTTTCGGCAGTGCTGAAGCCAGGAGAAAACATCGCTTTCAGTAGAATGTCCCGGTTGTCTTCCGCGCCTTTGGGAATAAGATTGAGACCTTCCGCCTTTGCCCGGATTTTGTTAAAATCAATGCCCTGTCCGTCATCGCTCAAACGAATATGAATATCGCCGTCAACCAATTTAATGGAAAGTCTGATGATTCCAGTCTCATCTTTTCCCGCGGCAGCCCGTTCTTCAGGACTTTCAATACCGTGAACCACTGAATTTCGAATAAGCTGCATGAGAACTTCTTTTATTACCCGCCGAGGACCC
This sequence comes from Treponema sp., assembly GCA_031280155.1. Taxonomy (GTDB): domain Bacteria; phylum Spirochaetota; class Spirochaetia; order Treponematales; family Breznakiellaceae; genus JAITHW01. The sequence continues at coordinate 613 of JAITHD010000026.1, forward strand.
TTTTCAAGAGCCTCAACATCAATCTCTTCCGGGACAAACCGCGCTTGTTTCTCCAAATCTGCCGCGACTTTTTCAGCGGTCTTGGATAAGGATTCAAGCAGAATATACTCATACTGATTCCGCCCGTCACCGCCAATCTTAAACGACTTGATCTTATCTATCGTGGTTTTGAAGGTGTCCTTTTCCTGCACGAGTTTTTCAAGGTCTCTCCCTAAATCAGCCATATCCTCAGATGAAACCGGCTCGATTTGAGACCGCAGTTTTTTGATTTTTGACTCAAGTTCATGCACTTTGCCGCCGAATGTATTAAGCCCTACGGTCACCGCGTTCGATTTTATGGCGTGTACCGACTGATAGAGACCAACCAGCATATCGTCTGGGGACATTTGGGGATTTTTCAGAATACCCCCAATCTGATCAAACTCATATCCCGCATCTTCAAGAAAATCCCGAAATACCGCCGGATCCACTTGGATAAGTTCAAACATAGAACGCATTTCTTCCTGCCGGCGGTTTTCTTCTTCCAAAAGCCGCCGCTGTAATTCTACTTTAGCGGTAATGTCATAGATCGTTACCAGAATGAAAAGCTCCCCGCGGCTTCGTTCCACTGTGGCGAACCCGCAATGAAATATCTTTTTTGCTCCGGTTTTAATGCTCAAATACTGGAACTCGTCTAGGGGATTAAGGTCCGCCAGGGTTGAAGGATCAAAAAACCGGTCGAAAATCATAGAAAAATACGCTTGAATCTCGTCAACCTCGTGAGGCGTAAAAGAAGCGGCGAGCATATCGGGAAACCGCTTGCCCGCCAAGCCGGTTTCGGTCAGTATTTCCTCAAGAAAACGGGAATACTGATCCTGAATAACGTAGTGTTTATCCATGAAAAACAGCCCGATTTTCAAACTGTCTTTCATAATGGCGATTTCGTTCCGCTCCGCCAAATGGGTCATATCGTGCAGATTGATGAGCCTTCCCTTGGCGTTGCCGGTCAGTTTGTCCGCCACTACCTTAAAATACCGTTTCTGCCCGTGAAGAGTTACTTCCCAGTCGTCTTCGTAAAACGCGTTCTGCCGCAGCATGGCGCTGATCAGAAGTTTCATGGTCCGGTCAGGGAACAGATCAATCAGAGGACGTCCTATGGCAAAGTCCGGCTCTCCAATACCCGCAAGCAAGGACAGAGGTTTACTCACATAGGTAACCTGGTTCAGCCCATCCACCATAGCGATATAGCTGGGCGTTGTGGAAAGCAGAATTTTGAAGGACTGCTGATCTTGCAGCGCCTTGGTATTCTTATTTGTGGAAACTCTGGTGAGGATCAGCATAACTATCCCGCTGAAGCAGGAAAGAAGCCATGCAACAATCACAATATGCGCCGGCGTTTCAGGTCCCATAATCGGAACCCCTGTCAGGATCATAATACCGACAATGATGTTTTGTCCCAGAATATAGCCCAGTGCGATAGTGAACCTGAGATACAGGCAGCTTAGGGCGCAGAAACAGAGGCAGGCGATTGGATAATAGGAAAAACGCCATTGGCACAGCCCGGTCAAAGCAGTGGAAAATATGAATAAAATAAGGGGAGTGCAGCAGGCTAAGTTAGGAAAGGTTTTCGCGGCTTTGGAAACCAGCAGCAACAAGCCTGCCGCAATCACGAGGGACACGCCGGCTAAAACAGCGAGAAAAAGCTCATGCATCTGTATCAGTTCGTTGACCGAAGCACAGCCCAAAAGCGCAACCCCCGCAAGGGCGCTTATATCAGCGGTTTTATTATATCCTGTACTCTTATTCACCTTATCCTTCATCAGTCTTCCATAACTTTAATTTTTATGTTTTAGGTTTTTTGTAGTGTACGCCCTGTACCGCAGCAACTGCCGCGCCGGCCGGAATGATTTCACAGTCAATATGGGTATCCAGTATAAATTCTCCGTCCATTTGGATCCAAACCGGCTGCTCCGACTGAAGGGTTATTTTTTTCGCCTGCAAAACCACGCAGTTAGCGGGAATCTTTCCCTGGTTATAAGCGCTCATAGCCCATAACGTAGCGAGAGGTCCGGCTGACTTGAAAAGAGTCACATCCAGCAGTCCATCGTTGGGCAGCGCATTGAGACCCGCGATTTTGCCGCCCCCATAATACGGACCATTGGCGATAATAACCTGACTGTAAGGTCCGCTGTAATCCTGAGCGTCAATGGTAATCGCATAGTGCTGGGCAGTAATGGTCCTATCAAAGACCGCTCCCAAGGTACTGAGGAACCTCATAAACTGGTAAAACAGGGAGCCGCTCCGCACTACTGCGCCCATTTTCTCATTCAGCGCTTTTGTCCGCACCACCACTGCCGCGGAAAGTCCGGCGGAGCAGACGTTTACCGCATAGTTGATCCCTGCGTCCATGATGTCCGTCGGGATTGCGGAAGCCGTAACTATATCCGGTATTTTCTTGAAAGCTTCTATCTTATCAGTCCCAAATGCGCGGATAAAGTCATTGGCGTTTCCATAGGGAATTGCCGCAAGTTCCGTATTCGGCAGCCCTTTGATACCGTTTAGGCAGTCAAATAACATGCCGTCGCCTCCTACCGCATAGACCCGAAGGACTTTTCCTTTTCCGCCGTCGTCAAACTGTTTCTGGATGAGCCCCAGGGCGTCTCTGGGATACCGGGCTATCAGCACGGAAAAATCCGCTTCTTGCTGGGTTCTGAAATACTGCCCTATACTGTCTATAACCGCGTCCATCTGTAAATTCCCGCGAAACGATCGGGGATTGAATATAAACACATGCTTTATTCTGGGGGGTTTCCGCTTTTCAATAGTATTGCTCATAGCCCTTTCGCCGTTTCTATTGCCCACAAGAGATGAAAAACCGCGCCGTCAGAAACCGTAAAGGGAATACATAGCACCTGCACCCGTTTTGCGGACCAGGTAATCGAATGATCCGGTCCTTTGACGACGGTAGGGAGAGAAATCATAATGCGCTCGCCTTCTTGAACTATTCGTTTGATATTGCCTCCAATAATATTGATGATTTCCCCGACCGCGTCGGTTACGTCTGCGTCCATATCTGTATGAGCGCTTCCAACAATAGTATCGGTCAACTTGAGGGCTAAATCTTTCTGCATAGCAATAAGCATTGAACCGTTAAATTTTCCGCTTACCCCGATAAGCGCGGAAATATCCCAGGTCATGGTAATCGCCTTACTGGAAACAAACGGAACCTGTGGACTGACCTCATGGTTTACAAAGCTTTTAAAGGTTTCGACAGTTACATCTACAAAAGGCTTAACATATTGTTCCATCGACTATTTTCCGAAGAAAGACAATTTTTGCAGTTTTTCTTTGAATAATTCCGCATTGATCGGTTTTGTGATGTAATCAGAAGCGCCGCTCCGCAATGCTTCAAGAACATGAAATTTAGTTGATTCACTGGTGACCATAATGACCGGCACATCTTTATATTGATCTATAGCCTTGACCTGTTTCAGGAAATCAATGCCCAGTAACTTCGGCATATTCCAATCCACCAGCATCAGGTTAATGTGGCACTTCCCCAGATACGCCAGGGCATCTTCCCCGTTATCCGCTTCCAGAAAGCCGCAGGCAGGACTTATCTCTGTGATAATGCCTTTCAGCTTATTCCGCATAATTCGGGAATCATCTACAAGTAAAACTATTATATCTTCCGCCATCATCGACTCCTATCTGTGAGCATAGATTGATCTCTTCCTTTAATTAATATTGCCCATAGATTACTATATCTCGCGCTTTTAGTCAACCCTTATTACTTCACATTCCAGGTTTTAGGATTTACTTTTGTAGATAGATACAGTACAGTGAATTGGTGAAGACAGAACGTAACGATATACCTAATGTTTCCTTATTCCCTCCGCTTGAACCGGATATCCGCCGCAGTCTCGAATCGATCCTTGCACTTATCGATCAGGTATTTCCTATACCTCGGCGCTTCCGTGCGGGGCTGCCCAAGGACATAGCCGAACTTTCCCGACTCCTCACCAGTAATCAGGGAGACCGAAATGAATCGTATCTCAGCAAACCCTCGTTTCTTTCAGGGTATCTTCGGTATTTCCTTCCTTGGAATCTTTATCGGCTTTGCCGTCTGCTTCCGCCGCTGTCTCTTAATGTGGAGTCCGGCGGGACTATTACGGATCTCGGATCAGGTCCTCTGACGTTTCCCTTGGCCCTCTGGATTTCCCGTCCTGATTTGCGAAAGCTCCCGCTGGAATTCCGCTGCATCGATCGTACTGGTTCAGTTTTGGACGCGGGGAAAAAACTGTTTTACGCCTTTGCCGGCGGCGACGCTCCTTGGCGTATCAAGACGATTCGAGGTTCTTTAGAGAATGCCGTTAAAGGAACAAAAGCCGATTTGGTTTCAGCGGTCAATGTCTTCAATGAGCTGTTTCGGGGTATTCCTCACGCTGATCAGAGGTCCCTTACCGATCTGGCGGGAAAACAAGCCCGCATCCTTTCAAAACTAACCGCTGAATCTGGTTCTATCCTCGTCGTTGAACCCGGGGTCCCTCAGTCCGGTGAAATCATTACCGCCTTGCGGGGGGATCTCCTACTATATGGCTATGCCCCGGAGCTGCCTTGTCCTCATAAGGGACTATGCCCTTTTCCAGGAGGCGGAAAGACTAAATGGTGTCATTTTGCCTTTGATACCCGTCAAGCGCCGCCGGCGCTGCTCAAACTTTCCGCAGCCGCAGGGCTGCCCAAAGAGCGGGCAACCCTCAGTTTTCTTCTAGCCCGGACTATACCAGAATATCCGAAGAAAAACGCCTTCCCAATACGGATCGTCTCGGATATTTTTCCCATTTCTTCTAAAAAGTTCCGGTATGGACGATACGGCTGTTCTGGTCTGGGCATTATACTCGTGACAGGTCCCCAAAAAACCCTTGGAAAGCATGAGTCCGGCGGGGTCTTTATGTATACCCCGACAGGTCAAGAGCAACGGGATCCTAAAAGCGGGGCCTTGACGGTTGTTATATAGTCAATCCACTTTAAGAAGGTCGAAGCTCAATAGCAGCTTCCTGCCATGGAATAGGCGGAGGCTCAAAAAAATCCACGGATTAACACGGATTTCAGTTCCCGAGAACCGGTACAATCCGTGAAAATCCGTGGACCTCATAGAGGTATCCTTAAAGGAAACAGCTATATTATTTCTTTATAGTCCATTTTGACATATCAAGCTGTTTTATACTTTTAGCGACAATAGTAGTACAGGTTAAATCACCAGTAACATTAAGGGCGGTTCGTCCCATGTCAAGAAGCGCATCAATACCAACAATCAGCGCATAAGCGCCAGCCACTGGGCTGCCTGTAGCAACCGGAAGCCCCACAGAATCGAGAACCAAAAGGAGCATAATAACCCCTGCGCCCGGCACCCCGGCAGTCCCGATTGAAGCGAGGGTTGCGGTTACAACGATAGTTCCCATCTGGGCAAGACTGTAGTTATGTCCCAACACCGAAAGCGCAATGAAGGTAGCGCATACTCCTTGATAAACCGCAGTTCCGTCCATGTTGATGGTTGCCCCTAAAGGCAGAGAGAAAGAATAAATATTCTTAGGCACTCCTAGATTATCCGCGGCTTCCATAGTTACCGGCAGGGTTCCGTTAGAACTTCTGGTGACCAAGCCTGTGATAAAGGGGTCTTTGGCATCCATAAAATAACGTTTGATGCTCAAACCAGTATAAAATTTAAGGATCCCGCAATATACAATGATAATATGGAGCGCATAACCGACAAAACACGCTGCCGTAACCACCGCAAGAGCGCCCATTACCTTGGGACCATTAGTAGCGATAACGCCTGAAACCAATGCAAGAACCCCGAAAGGCGCATACTGCATGATTCCCTTGATAATGAGCATCATCACTTCCGCGATACCGTCAAAAAACATATACAGGGTATTCCCCGCGTTTTTGAGGCGTTCCTCCTGAGAAACCCGCAGATATGAAATCCCGATGCCAAAGAGCAGGGCAAAGAAAATAACCGCGAGAATCGACTCATTGACAATGACCTGAGCTACACTGGTCGGAATCATAGCAAGAATGGTCTGGGCGATTGTGGGAGCTTGGGCTTCCCTTCCGGCGGTCTGTGCAAAATCTCCAAGCGGAGTTTTGGGCTGAAAAACAGCGCCCATGCCTAAGCCGATAGCCACCGCAAAAGCCGAGGTGAGCAGGTAAAAAAGAATAACTCGAATACCGACTTTGCCCAGTGTAGCGGGACTTACCGAAGAAGCTCCTACAATAAGGGTAGAAAGAATAATCGGCATCATAATCATCTTCAGGAGCCTCACAAAAAGGTCTCCAAAAGGGGCTATCCAGAGTATTTTTTCCTTAAATATAATCCCTAGAATGATTCCTACCCCAAGACCGATAAGAATTCGGTAGAGTAGATTAAACTCAAAGTACCAACTGTACCAGTTCTTTTTGGAAACGTCCGCCATGTATACTCCTTACTGTTCGTTTCTGTTCATGCTGTCCGGGCGAGGCATGAGTAATATAGATTATATCTTTGGTAGTGTCATCCGCCCCCGCCTGAAGGTTTTTCTATGCCTTGGGGCTTGGGTCGGCTGCCCGGCGTGATCCCTAAGATTGCTACTTCCTTCCCGCTTTTTTCTTTTTTCTTTTTTCTAAGCAGGTATTTCTACGGCGGTTTCACTCCTGTTTCCAAGAGCCGGAACCGCCATATCCATAGACGTTACTTCCCAGGCTGCGTGGGTAAGTCTTTCAATACTCTCATTATCATCTAGTCTTTGCCTACATGTCAAATGGGTTTTCAACCTATTCTTTGCCGCTGTGCCGCCTTATATCCCCAGCCCTCAAGGCAGGAGTTTTACGGCGGTTTCGATAAATTCAAGACTTACCTTTGAAAAACGATTCTATCAAAACAAGCTATTGATACTGTGTGGACATAATTTAAATAATATGCTAGGTTTTGACTATGGACGATAAAGAACCGGATTCAAAACCTCAAAACGAAACAAGCAGAATTGATCTGAGCGAGGCCTCCCTAGACAGGGAATTAGTCTTTTATTATTCAAGGGAACGCCGCCTCGCGAAAGCTTCGCCGAAATTGCGGGCTTTTATTGAAGGATGTCCTCAAAAACGTCCACCTGTTTTAGGAGGCTTGACCGCTACCAAAGCTCATACTGTTTTGCTTATCATGATCATAGTGCTGAGTCTTTTTATTTCGATTGCCTCCATTGTCTCCGGCGGGAATAAGGAAAAAAACGCCGTTAAATTAGAAGGAAACTCTATTTATTTATCCGCCCAGCCGATTGAAGAAACCTCGTATCTTACTATCAGAAAGGTTGTTAGAAATGATGAAGCTATATATACCGGTCCGGTGGATGTGGCAATCTCTCTGGAGGCGGCAAAAAATGGTTCTGCCTCGGAGAACCTTCCTATAGAAACGCATCGGATATTTTTTACTTCAAAACCTGAAGAAGAATTTGGGCTTTCCATTCCGTTTCGAGGATCTGTCTTAGTAGTCATTATGCAGACTGAAAATGATAACCAGAAGATTTTCAAGGTAAAGCTGAAATAATAAAAAAAAAATTAAAAAAAAGGTAAAATTCAGATGAATTTATTCCGAAAATGTGCCGATAATATATAATATAAGTATGAATAAGCATATCAATTTTGAAGATAATATTTTTATTCTCAATGTCAGGGTACGGATGATTCAGGACTTACTGCTTCTGGAAGCAGACCCAGAGTTGTTTCTGAAAAAAACCATGGACGATATAGATTTTATTGATGACGCCCTAGGAATGTTATTGGACGATTTAATTGAAAATATTCATCTTATAGAACGAAACGAATTATTTGATCATTTGTCTGTAATAGAAGAGGAATTTGCCGGTGTGTTAGGTCTCTTCTTAAACGGCAACGGAACGATCTCGGCGGTTCGATTTCCCGCGCTTCGAGAAAAAATCGTCTTCTTGCGAACCCACAGTCTGACAAGAAAGCAGACGATTGATAATTCAAGAAAGCAGACCGAAGGGGTAATTATGGAGCCTCTGGTAAGTTCCGCTGAACTCAATGAACTTCTCAAGGAATATTAATAAGGAAGTATATGAGAATTTCCGGCGGTACTTTGCGGGGACGGCGTGTAGCGGTCCCTTCGGGAGTGATACGTCCCGCAATGGATCGTATGAGAGAGTCTGTCTTTGCCGCCTTGGGGGATCTGACAGGTTATTCTTTTCTTGATATGTTTTCCGGTTCAGGGGTCCTAGCCTTGGAAGCGGCTTCCAGAGGGGCGGCTCCAGTTGAGGCGGTAGAGGGGGATCCGCTTAAACGGAAAACCCTGCTGGCAAATGTAGGGATTGCGCCGGTTTATATTAGATGTAGGTTTATAGCGGTTGAACTGTACGTCAAGCGGGCCCAACAGAGTTTTGACATTATCTTCTGCGATCCCCCTTTTCCCTATCAGTTCAAGTGGCAGCTTGCCCGGACAATCGCCGCTTCAGCGCTGATGCGCGAAGGTTCAATGCTCCTCATACACCGCCCCCGAGAAGATCCTCCAGACCAGCTAATGGAACCGCTTATGCTCAAAACTTCAAAAGTCTATGGGCGTTCAGTCGTTGATTTTTTTAAGCTTTCTTAGATTGTATAATTTTGTAATCTCCTTATTGAAATCTTATCGAAAATAACAGATAATAATAATATAACATTGGATTTAAGATGGATTATAAAAAAATTTTTGAAAAATTTGAAGGTAATAGTACGTTTATAAAAACCACTAAACCGACTCTTGTTGATGGAGCCCAAAAAGCAGCTCTTAATCGTAAGGGAAATATACTGTTTAATTCGGGAGATATCGAGGGAGCAAAACGGATTTTTATAACCACCGGCTATTCAGACGGGCTTTCAAGGATTGGAGACGCCTATAAAGCGCAGAACCGATACATGGATGCGTTGGATATGTATCGAATCGCGCCAAATCCAAAAAAATTTGACGCGATGGTCATGCAACTGTCGGCTATAATAAAAAATTTAATACATGAAGAAGGGGATCCTTCCAATGGATGATCTATTAGAACAAAACGATATTCAAAGCAGTCCTCATAAACCGTCCCATTCTGCGGGTAATCAGAGGTTTGAAGAACTTGCTGATTCTTTTGAGGAAGCCGTACCTGAGATATCCGATCTGTCCAAACGGGGTTATCAATTTTTAAAAGAAGAGCGAATAACCGAAGCCATTGATTGTTTTAATACCATTCTTTCAGTGGATGATAATAATAATTACGCCTTGGTCGGTATGGGAGATGCGTCCCGGAAACGAGGTAATTTCAAGGATGCGGTGAATTATTATCAGATGTGTCTAACCTATCATCCGGGAAATAATTACGCCCTTTTTGGATTGGCTGATTGTTATAAAGCTCTCAACCAATATCATAAGGCTATCGAGATTTGGGAACAGTATCTCCAGCATGATGAAAAAAATGTCACAGTCCTTACCCGAGTCGCCGATGCATATCGGAAGATACGGGATTTCAAAAATTCCAAGTCTGTCTATCTTGAAGTTTTAGAAATGGAGTCTTGGAATCCTTACGCCATCATTGGGCTTGGACATCTGCATTATGATTTCAAGGAATATCGGGACGCTTTATTCTATTGGGAGAAGATGTTTGAGACCTATAAAGATAACGTGGATATCCGGGTCCTTACGTCCATAGGAAACTGTCACCGAAAGCTCAAGACCTTTGAAAAAGGCATCGTCTATTTTGAAAAAGCCCTGCAACGGGATCCGTTTAATTTTTACGCCCTTTTCGGTTTGGCTGACTGCTACCGAGGCTTGAACCAGCAGAGCCATTCCTTAGAATATTGGAATCGTATTCTCGAACAGGACCCCCGCAATAAGGTTATTCTGACAAGAGCCGGCGACGCCTATCGGAATCTTGGGGATTACGAGCAGGCGGTAGACTATTACCAGCGGGCTTTGAACATTGAATTTGATACCTATGCGGTGTTAGGCTTGGCAATGGTGGCTAAGGCATTGTGCAAGTACACTGAAGCCATTGAATCCCTTCAGCGGCTCGTTCAGCAAGACCCTAAAAATCATAGGCTCTATATGGAATTAGCGGATTGTTTTTTTCGGAAAGGCGAAAAACATAAAGCTCAGGAAGTTTTAGAGGAATTCCAGAAACAGGGTATTCGGAATACCTATGTTATAGAATTTATTGAAAAGTTCAACTCCTGAAAAGCGGGAAGAATTTAGGCGGGAAACCATGAAAGAAAAGAGCAAACCCGGACTTTCCGGGTTGTCTTTGGAGGACCTACAGGACGCGCTGGCTCCGTTGCCGGCGTATCGAGGGCAACAGGTGTTTCAATGGCTCGCTCAAGGGGTTCCCTCTTTTCAGGCTATGACTAATCTTCCTATTGCTCTGCGGAAATCTCTGGAGGAAGGGTTTTCGCTTTATTCAAGCAGTATTTCCGCCAAACAGGAAGATTCGGACGGTACGGTAAAGTTACAGATAACTCTGGAAGATCAAGAACGGATTGAATCGGTACTTCTGATTGACCGAGAGGGACGGCAGACCGCTTGTCTATCCACCCAGGCAGGGTGTCCCATGTCCTGTGTGTTCTGCAAAACTGGAACCCGCGGATTTTCTCGTAACCTGACCGCCGGAGAAATCGTTGAGCAATTCTTTCATCTTCGTTCCTTGAAAGGACCTATTTCTAATATTGTCGTCATGGGCATGGGGGAGCCTTTGTTAAATCTTGCGGAACTCCGCAAGGCTCTTAGGATTTTGACGGATCCTGAAGGAACCGGTCTTTCTAAGCGGCGGATTACCTTATCTACCAGCGGTATTGACTATGGTATTCGGGAATTAGCGGATTTTGGACCTGATTGCAGGCTTGCTCTGTCTCTCACTACTGGGGATAAGGAGCTTCGGGAAAAACTCATGCCGGTAACCAAGACCAATCCGCTTCCCGCCTTAAAAGAAGCGCTTCTTTATTACCAGCGTAAACAGCGGCGGCGCGTCACCTTAGAGGCGGTTTTGATCAGGGGTATCAATACGCGAGAAAAAGATGTGCATACTCTCGCTGATTTTGCTCAAGGGCTTGAGACAATGGTAAATCTCATCCCTTGGAATCCAATAGCGGGACTGGTCTTTGAAGGCAAGCCTCTTCAGGAACCGACTAAAGAAGAATTTGAAAGATTTGCGGGAGAACTTGAAAAAAAAGGTCTCAAAGTTACCCGCCGACTCCGGCGAGGCAAGCGTATTGCCGGGGCTTGCGGGCAGCTAGGGGCGGCGGAATAGGTTCTTGTCTTTTTTAGAGAATAAGGTATAATAAAATAGTCCTTAAAGGACAATAAAAAGGAGATGGAGGGTATGTCTACTACTTCACATACAAAGAAAACAGCTAATCCGGGACCCCTTGGTCTGCTGGGATTTGGCATGACTACGGTATTGTTGAATCTGCACAATGCGGGAATCATCGAACTTTCTATTGTAATCGTTGCTATGGGTTTTGCCCTGGGAGGGGCGGCTCAGATTATTGCAGGAGTAACGGAATTACACATAGGCAATACTTTTGGGGGTACCGCGTTTACGGCTTACGGTTTTTTCTGGTGGTCTCTATGTCTCATCTGGATTAATCCCTTTAAGTCTGTAATTAACGCGGCTGACGAAACTTCAATGGGTTTTTATTTGCTGTTATGGGGAGTTTTCACGCTGTTTATGTTTTTCGGCACCTTAGCCCATAATCGAATTACCCAAGTTGTGTTCTTATCGTTGGCAGTTCTGTTTTTCCTATTAGCCGTTGGAGACCTTACTGAAAATCATGAACTAAAAATTATAGCCGGTTATGTTGGAATATTTTGCGGACTTTCAGCGCTCTATTCCGCGGTAGGTCAAATTGTCAACGGCGAATTCAACAAGAGCATTTTTCCGTTGTAACCAGTAATCAACGGCGAGACAGGATGCGCAAACATTGAGGCATCGAGGCGGATAATCCTCTGGGAACGTCCGCCGGTCTAACAAGAAAAATACCCTTTTTTCCCTAATGATAACTGGTTTTTAATCTTTTTTCTTTTTCAAAGCGCTGTATCCCAAGTTCAATCAGCTTGTCAATCAATTCGGTGTAGGAAATGCCGGCGGCTTCCCAGAGTTTAGGATACATACTAATTTTAGTAAACCCGGGCATGGTATTAATCTCATTGACTAGAATAGTGCCGTCAGGTTTTAGGAAAAAATCAACCCTTGACAGACCTTCAGCCGCTAAGGTCTGAAAGGTTTTAACCGCCATAACCCGCATTGCCTGGGCGATCTCTTCGGGAATTTTCGCGGGAATATCCAGAACCGCGCCGTTTTCATCAATATATTTTGCATTATATGAATAAAACTCATGAGAGGAAATCACTTCTCCTGGAATTGATACGATAGGCTCTTCATTGCCCAATACTGAGCATTCCAGTTCTCTGCCCTGAATATACTCTTCTATAATAATCTTCCTATCATAGGTAAAGGCTTCGGCAATACCCTGTACATACTCTGCTTCATTGCGAACCTTGTTCACCCCTACTGAAGACCCCATATTGGCGGGCTTAATAAAAAGCGGCGCCCCAAGCTGTGATGCGAGGCTGGTAAAATCTGGAATAGGATCCTGAGATTTGAGGGCAATGAATTTACCAATAGGAATCCCGGCATCCCTAAGAAGCCGCTTCAGTACATCCTTATCCATCCCGACTGCGGACCCAAGCACTCCAGCGCCCACAAAGGGGATATCCCCCAGTTTCAAGAGTCCCTGCACCGTACCGTCTTCGCCAAAGGGTCCGTGCAGAAGGGGAAAAATCACATCAACAGCCTGCTGCTGTAAGGTCCGCATATTGGTAAGTCCGCGGCTCTCAGGGATAATCGCTACGGATTCACCGGATTCATTCAGCCGAATCCGTTTAGGATCCTCTGCATGGATGAGAACCTGAGAAGCGTCATTGAACAGCCATCTACCGGATTTATCAATGCCAATGAGAATCGGCGTATATTTTTCCCTATTGATAGCGTCAAATACGTTTTTTGCGGATTGGAGCGACACTTCATGTTCAGCGGACTTTCCGCCGAATAGAATCCCGACTTTGATTTTGTTCGGCATAGGACCAATCCTTATTTTTTCTTTTGTATCCGCAAACGTCCGATACGATGTTCGCTAAATTCATCAATATATTTTTGTATTTCTTTAGAACGGAGTCTCATTACCTCGTCCTGATCCATATCATACAGTTTTTTACCGTGTTTTTCCCAGGCGTCTCGTAATGCCAGGTCTGTGATCAGTTCTTCCCAGTAACAATGCTCATTGTAATTACGCATTATTTCAGTTAAAATTTCATTTTTCGCATCGGTTAATGTATACCCGCGCTGTTCGTCATAATTGATATCCTCGGCTGCAATATTATAATTTTTCATAATAGCAAGTATGGTCTCAAAAAAACCATCATATTCCTGCTTTTTCTCTATATCATCCGTACAGTTTACGGTAAAAACCCAATGACCGATGAAAACGTGATCCAGCAGCATCTTCATATTTTTGGGGGATAAAGTAATCGTATATTCAGCCATATATATCTCCTTATTGAAGGATATAGGAAAATCAGCGCTTAGGGAAGTAGTCTGACCGTATATTACAGAGAATTTTCAATAGCTCCCCCGGTTGCTTGCTGGGACTGTCAGGGCAAAAGCCTATAATTTTACCTATCAAAAAAATTGTCGAAAATCAGTAATTCTGAACCCAATCAAATTTTTAAAAGAAGTCCGCAGATCATGGTTACATACAGCAGCCCTGACTGGACTATTTAATAACAAGCCCTTTCTTTGATATACTGAAACACTATGGATTCCTTTAGTGTGGGCATTTTAATTGCCCTTTTTGCATTGCTTCTCGGTTCGGCTTTTTTTTCAGCCAGTGAGACTGCTTTTTCTTCATTAAATCGAATTAAATTAAAAAACATGGCTGCTCAAGGAAATAAACGGGCGGTATTGGCACTGAAACTCGCGGAAAATTATGATAAACTTTTGTCCGCAGTATTAATCGGGAATAATATCATCAATATCTCGTCCTCTGCATTGGCTACTATTTTCTTTGTGAGCCTGCTGGGTAACGCCGGGGTGGGCATCGCAACCTTGGTGATGACTATTCTGGTGCTTATTATCGGGGAAATATCCCCTAAAACCCTCGCCAAAGAAGCGCCTGAGCAAATAGCAATGTTTTCCGCTCCTTTTCTAAGGGCTTTGATTTTCGCGCTTACGCCGCTTAATCAGCTTTTGTTATTATGGAAACGCTGTATTTTAAAGCTCTTCAGGATACAGGGAAAACAGGGCGTTACGGAAGCGGAACTTCTCACCTTTGTCGAAGAGGTGCGGCAGGAAGGGGGAATCAACGCCGGTGAAGAAGCCATGATCCGCCGAACCATTGCGTTTGATGATCTCACGGCTCAAGATATTTATACTCCTCGGGTTGACGTGGCGGCTGTATCCTTACGGGACCCTAAAAAAACAATTGATAAAAAATTTTATGATACCGGCTATTCCCGGCTGCCTGTGTATCAGGATTCAATAGATCATATTGTGGGACTGGTACTGCTCAAAGATTTTCACCATGAAGTGATGAGCAAAAAACGCCCGCTGGACTCCATTATAAAACCTGTGGTGTTTATCACAAAATCCATGAAACTTTCTAAACTGCTCAAGACCTTGCAAGAAAAAAAAGCCCATTTAGCGGTCCTGGTAGATGAATTCGGCGGAACCATAGGAATTATCACTATAGAAGATATTCTTGAAGAACTGGTAGGAGAGATTTGGGACGAACATGACGAGGTTGTAGAACCTATCATCCAGATTGATCAGAAAACATATACGGTACTAGGCAATACCGATTTAGATGCGCTGTTTAAAGCCTTTTCCATAGATGAAGAAGAATCGAAAACTGATTGCCGCCGGCATACAACGGTGAGTAATTGGATAATAGAACGTTCCGGCGGGGTTCCCAAAGAAGGAGAGCAATTCCGATTTAATCGTTTATTGATCATCCCCTCAAAGATTCATCGCCATCGAGTGCTGGAAGTTACGGTTACGCTGGAAGATGGACTAGAATCCTCTGCTGAAAAAACATAAAACAGGCGGATCCGTTCAAGGAATAAGCAGGTAGGTTCACGCCAAATCGGGGGTTCCCGTCTGCCGACAGCGGCTTGCAGCACGGCCGCAGACCCCAGCGCCAGGGTGCGGTGGTCTTTCGCCAAGCGCCTTGAAACCTCCGCCTGATCCGATGCCGTAAACGGCAGTTATTACCTTCTATCCCTACTGAACTAATTTGTCCGTATCTAAAAATTGCCGTTCCGTTCCTCTTGTACATTCAACTTGACCCAGCAATTATCAGCGTTGTAAAGTTAAAAAAGAGGACTTTATGAAAAAAATAGGCTTACTTGTTTTGGGTCTGATGCTATGCTCAGTGACGCTGTATGGAGAAGGGTCAAAAGATACTCGAAAAAAAACAACCAATACGCCCCAAGAGCCGGCGCCAGCTCAGACGGAACCGAGGGCGGTACAAAAAGAGCCAGGTCTCAACCAAGAAAAAAGCGCTGTTCCAAGTACAAGTAAAGCCGAAGAACCGGTTCACACGGCAAAACTTATGGTGCTGCCTTTTACCGGAATCAGTCGCGCTGAAGGAGAAAGCATAGCTCTCATTCTGTCTAATATTCGGGAACTGCAGGATGCATATACTATCATACCCGGTTTTTTCGGTACCAATAGACTGAGTCTTGATCAAGAGATAATACGGTCAGGTTTGCTTGATACCGAGACCATAGCCGCAATAGGCAGACAGCAGAAAGCCGATATTGTCGTCACTGGACACATCAAGAGATTAGGAGAGCGTAACCTTATTATAATGAATATGGTTAAAGTAGAAAACTTTCAGCAAATAGCCGGAACTTACCGAGAATTCCAGCGTATACAGGAGATTCCGCTTCTTTTATCAGGAATGGTCAAAAAAATGCTTGAACTCCGTCTAACAACAAGCGAACAGCCCCCAACGCTTGGTATCCTTCCTTTTACGTTGCCGAAGAACAGCGGCGCCGCTGAAGATATTGAAGTATTAGTACAATTATTGACCATAGAAATAGCGAATACAGGTACATATACGGTAATACCTCGAATATCCGGGGCTGAAGCCGCCCCATTAATTGCCCCTCAATGGGTGCTGACCGGAAAGGTAATGCAGATCGGAGAAAGCCTCAATTTGGCGCTTGCTCAGATACTCAATCCAGATACTCAGAGTATGCGTTCTGGAGGGGACCTAGAATACCGAGTCATTACCGACAGCCTCCAATTAATACCAGACCTGACCCGCCAGCTTACCGGCGTATATGCGGCAGCAAGGGCTATTTCTATACCGGAAAATATGGTATGGATTTCGGGAGGCGGTTTTCAAATGGGAAGCGCCGACGGTGAGACCGATGAATTACCAGTACATACAGTACAAGTAAGCGGTTTTTTTCTAGGCAAAACGCCGGTTACACAAAAAGAATACGAAGCCCTTATGGGAAGCAATCCAAGCAGACACAAAGGCGAAAATCTGCCGGTAGAAAATGTGAGCTGGTATGACGCGGTAGAATATTGTAATAAGTTGAGTATACTAGAAGGATTAAGTCCGGCATACAGCGGAAGCAACGATCATATTGTCTGTAATTTTACGGTAAACGGATATCGACTGCCGACTGAAGCGGAATGGGAATACGCCGCTCGGGGGGGAAATAGAGATTCCCTGCGTTTTGATTACGCCGGCGGAAATAATATAACTCCTTTGGGCTGGTTTAAGGACAACAGCGAAGGGCAAAGCCATGAAGTAGGAACAAAGCTCCCCAACAGTCTAGGTCTTTATGATATGTCCGGTAATGTTTGGGAGTGGTGTTGGGATTGGTATGGACCCTATCAAGCCGGAAATCAGGAAGATCCTACCGGTCCGGCTTCAGGCGCGGAACGGGTTAATCGCGGAGGAAGCTGGAACAGCGGAGGAGTACAGGCGCGTTCAACCTATCGGAGTCTTGGAAATCCCCGCAGCCGTTACCGGGATCTAGGCTTTAGAATTCTTCGTTCTGTTTTTTAGATTGATAAGCTGAAAAAAAAATCCTAACTTGACAGGGCATAACTGAATGTGAGAATATAATTCCATGAAAATCGAAGATTTACAGGAAACCGTTCAGCTCGCTCATCTTACGATGAATGATCAAGAATTGGCTCAGGCTTTTCCTGCTTTTGAGGAGATGCTCGGTTTTTTTACCGCTATGCAAGCAGCCGACGAGGATGCCGAAGCGTTTCCCCCGGGAAATCTCAATGGAAACCCTATGGACCGGGACTCTCTCGCGGCGCTGACCGTTACCTCTCGCCATTTCCGTCAGGATAATCCAGATACTGATAATCTTTCCCAGAGCCTGAACGAAAATCTGCTTGATAATGCGGGTGAACGAGACGGCAATTTTGTAGTAGTCCCTAATGTTCTGTAAGAATATTCTATTAGGAAGGAAATATGTCGTTTACATTGCCGGAAGGCTTTTTATCGTATTTTACCGCTTGGGAAGAAAAAATCGGCGCTTTTATTGAGTTCCAAACCGAGCCGGTTTCATTTGTTACGGATACGGACGCGGGTATTTCCGCGGTCAAAGGGCTTCCTTTTGGCGTGAAAGATAATATCGCGGTCAAAGGTTTTTCTCTAAGCTGCGGTTCAAAACTGCTTGAAGGGTTTCGCACTCCCTATACCGCAACGGCGGTACGGAAACTGGAAGCCGCCGGCGCATACGTTGTGGGTAAGACTAATCTTGACGAATTCGGTATGGGATCTTCCACAGATAATTCAGGAATCAAGCGGACGAATAATCCTTGGGATACGGATCGAGTTGCTGGAGGGTCTTCCGGCGGGTCTGCAGCGGCAGTGGCAGCGGGGTTAGTCCCCTTTGCGCTGGGTTCCGATACAGGCGGATCTGTCAGGCAGCCTGCGGCGTTCTGCGGAGTCGTAGGACTTAAACCTACTTACGGCGCGGTTTCCCGGTTCGGCTTGGTTGCGTACGCCTCCAGTCTTGAAAGTATCGGCGTGCTTGCGGATTCTACCGCTCGATGCCGGCGGGTTTTCTCGATTATTCAGGGCAAAGATCCAATGGATCAAACCTCCCAACACGCGCCGTCCCTTTACGACCGGACCGATACGGCTGGACCCAAAACTATCGGAGTCTTGTCTGCTGAAACCATAGCCAAAACTATCGGCGGCTCTGGGGGCGCTTTGGAAACCGCTGTTCAAGCCGCTACGTTAGAGCCGGAAGTGCGGCGAGGCTTTGATTTAGCCAAGAGCCGCCTCGCCGCATTGGGGCATACCTTGATTGATGTAGAAATTCCAAGCCTGAAATACGGAGTGCCTGCGTACTACACTATTGCCGCTGCGGAAGCCAGTGCGAATCTTGCGCGGTTTGACAGCATCCGTTACGGCAAGCGTCCGGACTGGGCGGAAAATCATGACGAATTAATTGATAAAGCCAGAGACGCCGGGTTCGGCGCTGAGGTAAAACTCAGGATTCTACTGGGTACTTTCGTACTTCGTTCAGGGTTTCAGGATCGATTTTATCTGCGGGCCCAACGTATCCGCACAAGCATCCGCCAAAGCTTTGAAGCCCTCTTGGGAACTTCAGCTTCCAACGCAAAGCCGGTTTGCGACGCTGTTCTTATGCCGGTTTTCCCGACCAGAGCTTTTGGTCGGGGTTCAACCGGGATCTCTCCCTTTGCCCAAAAAGCCGCAGACCTCTACACCTGCTGCGCTAATCTTGCGGGGCTTCCAGCATTAGCCTTTCCAGTGTGCGTTGAAGAGGGGCTGCCGGTAGGAGTACAGGTATTAGGTCCTGCATTTGGGGAAGCTGTTTTGCTGGATATAGTCGAATCTTACGAACAAGCCTATCCATTTCAGCACCCTGGGGAGTATCAATCTTTTTGGAAGCAGGCGGAATAGTTCAACCTTCATGGCTTGCCTCTTGTCAAATAGTCCTCTCGACCGGTCACATATAGATTGGCGCCGTTACGGTCGATGATCGCTACTGTGGGAAAATTCGTCACAGTGAGCCGTCGAACCGCTTCAGTGCCAAGGTCTTCAAAGGCGATGATTTCGGCGGCTTTGATACAGTCCGATAGAAGCGCTCCGGCGCCGCCGATAGCGCCTAAGTAAATAGCGCCGGCTTGTTTCATAGCCCTTACTACTTCAGCGGAACGTTTTCCCTTGCCAATCATCCCTCGAAGTCCTGCGTTGAGGAGTTTGGGAGTGTAAGCGTCCATGCGATAACTCGTCGTAGGTCCTGCGGAACCGATAATCTGTCCCGGCGCTGCCGGGGTAGGACCCACATAATACAAAACCGCGTCTTCGACTGGAAACGGCAGGGCTTTGCCTGCGTCCAGTAATTCGACAAGCCGCTTATGAGCGGCGTCTCTGGCGGTGTAGAGAACGCCGTTTAGATAAACCGTATCTCCCGCAGCAATAGCCGAGGCTTTTTCCCTCGTTAAGGGCAGCGTAATATGATGTTCCATCAGAGAATCTCCATAGCGTGACGGGCAACATGACAGTTAATATTTACCGCGCAGGGAAGTCCCGCAATGTGAGTAGGCATAGTTTCTACCCCAACCCGCAAAGCGGTAATACCGCCGCCGAAACCTTGAGGACCAATCCCAAGGGCGTTAATGCGATTAAGAAGTTTTTTTTCAAGTTCTTCATAAAAAGGCTTAGGATTCGGCGCATCCAGCGGACGCAGAAGCGCTTTTTTGGCAAGAAGCGCAACTTTGTCAAAGGTGCCGCCAATGCCGACGCCAACCACAATAGGCGGACACGGGTTAGGTCCTGCGGCTTCCACAACTGAAACCACAAAATCCATAACTCCTTCAATACCGTCAGAAGGGCGGAGCATTTTAATCTGACTCATGTTTTCACTGCCAAATCCTTTAGGCGCTACTGTGATATGCAGACGGTCTCCTTCAATAAAATCAATATAAACCATAGCCGGCGTGTTATCCCCGGTATTGACCCGATTCAGGGGATCCCCCACTACTGAGGTACGGAGACAGCCTTCCCGGTAGCCCTGCCTCACGCCTTCGTCGATTGCAGCATAGATATCCCCGGTAATATGGAGGTCCTGACCGATTTCAACAAACACACAAGCCATTCCAGTATCCTGACAAATAGGAACGCGCCGGGTTTCTGCAAGCTCAAAATTGGCGATAATCTTATCCAGTACATCTTGCGCTATATGCCACGTTTCTGTTGTTCGGGCGTTGCGAATACAAGCCTGCACGTCAGAGGGCAGATTCCGGTTCGCCTCGATGCACAGCCGCTTCACCGCATCAATAATGCGCTCTGTTTCAATGATTCGCATTAGCTACTCCTCAACTTGATAACCGATACCGAACAAGTCCCAGCCGTTCAGTATCGGTTATCCCTGTACCTATTATCCTATCTTGTTCAGATCGCTCAACTTCTGAGACCCTGCTTCTCCAACAGTTCCCACCAAGAGATATCTGCCGGTACTAGGTTCAGTAAGGTATTCTTTATTCAAGATAAAGTGTTTGATTTCACCGGCGCTGCGGACATGCATCCGGGGACCGTGACAAAGCCAAAGCTCTTCTCCAATACGGATATGCAGTTCATCATGAAAAGAAATAGAAATATCCGCTTTGATGAGATCATTCACATCCTGCTCTATAACGTCGAGACTTACTGCTAATTCAGGCTTTTTCTGGAAGCTGAAGATAAAACCATGACGGACGTCAGAATGTTGGAACCCCTCAGTCAGACCATACTTACGCATCACATATTCGCAGAGGTCTTCAGCGCTGTGTATCATCCGACGGAAAGGCATGGACTTAAACACAATCTCAGCGATATCCGCCGGCTCAGGTCCAAAGAGGGTAGGTCTGGTGATGATCACTTCTTCGCCAATACCGATGAGAAGATCAGCGTTTTGGTTCAGCAAAGGATAGATAAGATCAAAATGCTCTACAATGACCCGCTTGCCCCTAGCAACCGCTTTAAGTATCGCTTCAGCAAGTTCATGCCTCTGGGTAAAAGCGCCCTCAAAGTGAATATCCAGATGATATGTATGAGCGCTGTAAAAACTCGTGTCTTCCTCGTCTGTATCCAGCACTTCCAGCAAGGGCAGAGGACGGATATTTACCCCGTCGTCGTCATTTGTCAGCTCCAGTCCGGGAAACATGCCTTTGATCAGCATACTTTTCCCAGAACCGGCTTGTCCTATGATGCCGATGAGTTTATCGAAGGGGCTTAAATACTGCTGGGCGATTTGCATCCCCAATTCCGCCATCCGCTCAAAACCCCGAGGAGCAAAAAATACTGAATAAAGATGGCTTTTTTGCATCCGGTCTGAAAACATAGCCTTAACCCTTACAGATCAAAAGCTAAGTCTAGGAACGGACCGTGCTGCTGGGCCCCATATACATCGGTTTCTCCCGGATCCCCGGAACAGATAGGGCGCTTGATGGTCACTTTAATAGCCTTAGCCGGATCAAACTCGATAATATTGATTATCTCCGCAGGGGTGATTTTATACAAATCACATACCAGCTTTTCATTGATCACTTTGGCGGCGCAGACCTTTTTATACCAGTCAAAGCTGGAAAACATAAGATCCACCGTAAGCTCATAAGGTCCGGAGTTTTTACTTCGGATGATATCGGTAATATCCGCAAGTTTTATTTTCATACAGAAAGACTCCTTATATCGTAATCATTTCCCTTGGGAACAGAGCCGCAGGATTCTCAGTTGCCAGAAGATGGTAAACACTGAACACATAGACTTCTCCCGCATGGAAATCGCTGGGAGAGTAAGGGAACGCAAGGTTTCCCGCAGTGGAACGGCGCCCTTCATAGCCGTAATGAAGCATCGTAGACCGAGCAAAAGCACAGATAGTATCCGCCTGTTTCTGGGTCGGCGCGATAGCCTCAATTACAATGCCCAGCTCGTGTACCCCAGCGGTACTGGGATTAGGTTCAAGATTTGCCATTACCCCGTCTCGTCCGTAAATATTAAACCGCAGACGGTAATTTTCCAGTTTTCCCTTGAAATTGTCCGCCACCCGTTCTTCCACGCCGCTGGTGATGGAATCAATCTTGGAAATCATAATTGGGTCCCGGCAGCCGGCAATAGAAACCGTACGGAAACCAATGGGTTTTGCGCCTTCAAGTTTTACGGTATTGACATTTCCGGTCACGAATTTGGTTCCATAAACCTTGACGGTGTTTTCGCTTTCCTGCTCAAAACGGCAGTTATGAAGATCAAGACTCCCTCCGGGACCAGGCAGAATGTAGGGGTTTGTTTTTTCATAAAGCGTATGAGCCGCCACCGAAAGGGTTGTGCATTTTCGGATCGGATTGAGGGGTTCTACCCGGAAATAATCCTCCCCGATATAGCCGAACATACAATCCGAACCGCTTCCGGGAGCCGCGCAAATCGAAGCGCATTCAAGAATCTTTCCCAGATGAAGGGATAAAGCCCGATCATACCCCTGCTTGATAGGAAGAGCCGCAAAACAAACCGGATCGTAAGTTCTGCCTGCCAGAATAACGTCAACCCCTTCGTCTAAAGCGGCAATAAAAGGCTCAAGCCCCATTTGGGCGACAATATGGGTACTGGCATCGATTTCAGACTCAGTCAAAGGAGGCGCTGGTTCTAGGGGCGTGATCTTTCCCTGATGAAAGGCGTCTTTGATAAAATTCTTATCCAGTTCAGCATGGATCACGGACATTTTAAAATGAAGATTATTTTCCCTAGCGATTTCTTGGATTATGTCCTTACACCAAGCTAAATGAGGTTCAGCGCCGGAACCGCCGGCGGTTCCAATCACGACTGGAATCTTATTGGATATTCCCGCCTTGAGCATAATTTCCAAGTCCCGTTTAACCGCCCCGGGATCGGTAAAGGAAATCCCTGCCCCCAAGTAGTATGGTCCAGGGTCAGTAGACCCTGCATCCACCGCAATCAGGTGGGGCTTCCGAGCCATGCCTGCTTCAAAAGAAGCCGCCGGAAACCCGTAGCCTAAAATTGCGGTAGTTGAAAGGATGCGGAATTCTTCTTTGTTTGCCATATTCCTAACTCCTATTTTTTTGCTTGTAACAGCGCTATGATCCGCTGCATTTCATTATAAACCACCATGAACCCTTCATCAACGCCCATACCGGGTTTGGCGAGGATCTGATCCGGACGAGACGCCATAGCCAGATGGACGCACACTTGGGCAGACCTATCGGTTTCGTTACAGGTTCCTCCTTGATAAGCGCCGATGCCTTTTTCTTTGCAGTACAAGACGGATTCTACGATATTACCGATTCCCCCTAAATCTGGAGTCTTAATCTGTACCATGTGTCCCGCCTTGTTATCGGCGAAATACTTAATGTCCTCCAGGGTGTTGCACCATTCATCGGCTACGATTTCAACCGGAATATTCCGCTGGTCCACAAGTTTGGTCAGCGCCGCTAACGCGCTCATCTGTTTTTCCCGATCTTCCACATCCATAGGACCTTCAATCCGCAGTTTGAAAGGTTTTGCGGCTGCTCCCAAGGAGCTAAGATAATCCGCCATAGCCCCATAATTGTCGTTGCCAAAGACCTGACCAATAGTCCCGTACACATCAATATGCAGAATCGGGGTATAGGTCTCTTGAAGCCGAAGTTTCCGGATCCGCTGGCTCAACCAAGAAACATATTCCAGCAGCAGTTCTCCCCGCTCTCCCAGCTTAGTCTTGACATTATTTATCAAACCGTGGGGCAGTACAGCGGCTTCTTTGATGATCATCTTATCTACATTGTCATACCGGGTATCTCCGCTCTGGGTAAAGATAGGAACTTCCTCGGGTTTCAGTGTAAGCCCATATTCTTCAGCCACTACTTCGCACATGAGCCGATGTTTTGCCTTGGCTGCCCCGTCAAGAATCGCCTGAGAGACGCCATAGCGGATCGCGGTATGAAGCCGCTTGCCATTGAGCATGATTTCTTCCAGTTCTTTTGCGAGACTGCGGAAACTGTTCAGCTCTTTCCCTACAAGCCACGGGAAAATATGCTTTTCAATGACCGGAATAAAATCTTTAGCCAGAAAAAGCGGATCCCGCCCGCCTGCGCCGGAATACTGTACTGCCGCGCAGTCTCCAAAGGCTGTCTGTCCATCTTCCAGAACCAGCATTACCGAAACGGCTTCTCCGGCTTGCCGTACAGCCTGAAAACCGGAAGTTACAGGCTCCCCTGAATAACTTGCGCCGTCAGCTTTAGCGCCTTTCTTAATAGCCCGCTGATCGTCAAAAAAGAATCCGGTTCTTCCCGGGGCGCATACTGCTTTAACAATTTTCATATTTTTCTCCATACATCCTAATTGGGTCTTCCTACAAGCCGGCCTTTACTGATGGCGTATACATCATCAATAACCATCTGGAACGAGGGTTCCCGTTTTTCATGTTTTGCCCGGGACCCCATCTTTTGTTTGTGGAATTCAATTATTTCTCTGGTAAAGGGCAGGGAGCCGGTATCAAAGAAGCGGATCCCCCCCTCGTTGTCTCTCGCGGGAAGCACCTTGCCGGCGTTGAAACGGCTCGGCGCAAAGGGAACGTCCAATACCCCTGCTTGAAAGGCTCGAACCGCTCCCTTAGCGATATCCCCATTGCCCAGTTCAAACACTTTATCCACAATGCACCGAGTCTCAGCCGCGATAATGACCTTTTCATCCATAAGCGAATTCGTATCTACCCGCTGATCCCCCAACATAGTGATGATCTGTTTCGTACAGCGCAGTCCCTGAGCATTGGCTTCCATTGTAGGTATGCCCATAGCTTCATGCGGAGTCTTAACGATCACCTTAGTAGCATGAGCAAGGGCGGCTACTGTGCTTCCCCAAGAAATCACCCCAAAGGCTTTAGCCTCGTCTTGCGGGAATCCTCCCATCCATTGATGGAGAACCGTAGTAATCAATACGTCTCCATGTCCCCGTTTCTGAAGGTACTCGTCGGTAAGGCTTTGCAGCGTTTGGAGGGCCGCCACGTCTTGCAGCAAGTTGCCGCACTGACCGTATCCAACCGTAATATTCCGCACCCCCTGTTCCGCTGCAAGGAGGCTTTCAATAATAGCTACCGCATGAGAGATGCAGGGGGGCATCAAGGTTCCCGTAAGAGGTCCGAAGGGTTCCCGATTGATAGAAATCCCTGCTTCTTCATAGATTCCGGTAAGCCGATCCACATACTGCCAATCAATAATTGTTTTGGACAGATCCGCATTCTTTGCGTACGGGATATTATAGGAAATCCCGCCGCCTTCATAGCTGGTAAACCCGCCGGCGTAAGCAATCTCTGTGAGAAGCCGTGCGTCCGGCGTACCATGCCGCACCTGTACCGGCGTATTCAGGGCATCGATGATTTGACGGCATCCGGCTACGCCGTGATTCACCGCGGGAAACCCGTTGAGCATGGATTTATTCAGCTTAATCGATTCGGCGATGCCTTCTTCGGCTTTCTGGAAACGGTTTTGCCGGGTATAACTGTCAATAGTAGTGGGAAGCAGATCCGCCTCGCCTTTATCCTGCAAATATGTGAGGAGTTTGATATGTTCATTTATCAGGGCTACTCCAGCCCGGGGCTGAATCAACGTGGTTTTTGATTCTTTTGCCTTGAGGAGCTTTTTTGAGAAAATTTTATGCTCCGGAAGGTTTTTGTGATAAGTGAAACTGGCTTCCAGATCCACATCTTTACCGGTGGGCCACTGTTCCAGCACGTCTTTACGGATTTTGTAAAATACGTCATCCCTGATGCGTTTATTCTCAAGTTCCATATTTTTGGATCTCCTTCTTCATGATTGATAACGCGGCTTTAGGCTGACTTTCCCCAAGCAGCCCCATAGCCGCCAGAATATAAGATTTATCTATATACACTTCCCCGGCAGCGGGACCCAAAGAAGCGGGCTTTTTCTCGGTATACCGAGCGTAACCCGCGATGTCTCCAGCCCGCTTGTTGTGGATCACCGCGCCGCCGGTGAGAACGAGGCTGGATACCCCTCGAAGGTCTTTGCCGGTTTGAACAAACACAGGTCCTGTCGGGGTGTATACTTCTTCAATAGTACCGGTATGCCGTTCCATCGCGGTTTCAATCGCCGCCGCGGCCAGCGCATAATCCAATTTTTCATCTTCCCCAGTTTGGGGCATCTTTTCTGGATGCCCGGTAAGATACGCGATTTTCGCTTCGATTTCTCTAGGGTCTAAACCGGAAAGCGCCGCAAGCCGTTCTTTGCCTGCTGCTTCAAGTACGCCTCCGGCACTGTACCGCATACCGATATCGCCTTCAACAGTACGCTTAGAAAAAGGCTCAGGAATTCCCTTGAGAACAACATCTCCTGTTTGGGGCAGCCCGGAGGCTACAGAATATACATCCGTCGTAGCCCCTCCAAGGTCTATTGCCGCCAATTCTCCGAGGCCTGCTTCCGCCCCAGCCCCTTCTGAAAAAAGCTCTAACCCTTGTTTTACGGCTGATGGAGTAGGCATAAGAATCCCTGAAATTAATTCCTGTTCCCGGGAAAGTCCCCGGGCATGAATGATCCGTTCCAGAAAAAGCTGGCGGATCTGTTCCTGAGCCGGCTCGATGTTGAGCTTTCCTAACTGGGGAAGCACATTGGCACATCGTATCACCTGCCAGCCTGCAAGGAGCTTCTCGCAGGACCCGGCGGCGGAGCGGTTGCCGGCTATCAGTACCGGAAAAGCTCCTGGGGGGTTCATAGACCCAAGCATTTTCGCGTTATGCAGGATACATTCTTTATTTCCCCCGTCTACTCCGCCGGTGAGCAAGAAAATATCCGGCTTTAAAGCCTCAATCTCAAGGATATCCTCTTCGGTCAGCTCATAAGAATAGAGTCCCACTACCTTAGCGCCAGCCCCAAGCGCCGTAAGCCGGGCGGCTTCGGCGGTGAGGGCTGGAACCAGACCGCTGGCAACCATCCGCAGTCCTCCGGCAGCGCTGGAACACGCAAAGCGTTTACTGAATGAAAGGGGTCCGGTATCTTTTTGCAGTAAGTCCAAGGCTTCCGCCAGACCTTCGCCGATATCGGTTTCTACTGTGGTAAACGCAGCGGCTGTTCCTAAGAGCCGTTCTTCCGCAACATCAACTGCGGTAACTTTTGTATTGGTACTGCCAAAATCAATCAATAAGACTGCTTCCATCCCTGCCGTCCTGGACCCTACTGGATATGGAGGTCTTCCCGCAGCGCTTCGATAGCCGTTTCAGGAGGCGTACCGGGACCAAAGACCCGATCAAACCCCATGTCTTTGAAGCGCTTTTCCACTTCCTCGAAATCCTGCTTTCCTACTACGATATTCCCTCCTACATACAAGAGTATCCCTTTGAGTCCTGCCTCGTCGCATTTCTCCCGAAAGCCCCGGCAATCCAGTTCGCCGTGACCATAGAGAGACGATACCAGAATCGCGTCCGCCGCGGCTTCGATAGCCGCTTCAATATATTCTTCCTGAGAAACCATAACTCCCAGATTGGTCACCTCAAACCCCGCCGCGGTAAAGGCGTGGTAGAGGATCTTGTTTCCTACCGCATGAACATCAGCGCCGATAACGCCGATGACCAGCTTTTTCTTCTCCATTGCCTACCCTCTTTCATGCTTATTTATGTATGTTTTGCATGACATAATTGTTATATAACAATTATAGGTATTGATATAATTTTTTGTCAAGAAAAAAATATTATTTCTCTGTGATTTACCGTCCCAGATCAAAGCGTGGAATTTGAGCAATGTTTGCGGCAGGGTTAAACACACATAATCTTTGAAGGATATTCAACAGGGCGTCTTGTTTGGTAATCTGTGAAAATCCGTGTAATCTGGGGACAAAGCAGTCCGTGTTTGCGGTTCGCCGCGCTTGACAGGCGCCGGGTTCTTGCATATAGTTTGAAAAATAGGAATAGAACGTATTATCATGAAATTTTGTTTTTTATAGTTAGCCGTTAGTATCATCTTTCTCGAAAAGTTCTCGGAGTTTCCGGCTGCGGGAAAGAGGTTTTATGTCTTTGGAGGTTAATTATGAAAAACATATCTGGGAATATCTCTTCAATTATAGACCTTATCAATGATCCCTTTGGATTTTCTTATGACGAAATCAGTCCGATTCTTGGTGAAGATGATGCCAAAGCATTATACGTCCGGCTGTATAGAGGCGGACTGCTGAAAAAACCCCATACAATCTGGGTGCAGAATATAATAAGCGCAACAGATGCCAAAAAATATCTGTTTGAACTATCTGACGGCAAACGGATAGAAACAGTTTGTATAAAACGGAAAACCGGCGTAACCGCCTGCGTCAGCGCCCAAGTGGGCTGTCCGGTACAATGTATTTTCTGTGCCTCCGGCAGACCCGGACATATACGGAATTTAACGGCTTCTGAAATAGTCCAGCAGATTATATTTCTGCGGGAACCAATAAACAGAATCGTTTTTATGGGCATAGGAGAGCCGTTATATAATTACGATTCCGTGCTGAAGTCGATTCATATCTTGCGGGACCGGAACGGATTGGACTTTCCCACCGATGGAATAACCGTTTCAACAGTGGGACCAATAAAACTTTTAAAACAGCTGCGGGAAGAACACCTGAAAATTCAGTTGACTTTATCTCTGCACGCCGCAACCCAAGAGGTTAGGAATTATCTTATTCCCGGGATGAAGGGGAATGATATTAATCAAACCGTTGAAGCCGCGCTGGACTATTCAAGACGGCACAATCGAAAGCTGACGGTTGCGTACTTGGTGCTGCCGGGGATAAACAACGCATATACAGATGCCCGGCAATTAGCCGCATGGTTTGCCCAGGAAAAGGTCATGATAAATCTATTGGAATACAACCCAACCCCTCAAAGTACGCTTAAAAAACCCGCTAAACAGGAGATTGAAAGGTTTAAAAACCATCTGGAACGTTTGGGGCTTGAAACCCATATACGGGTATCTCATGGAAACGCGATACAAGCGGCTTGCGGGCAATTAGCCGGGGCGATCCGGTAGCGGCGGGACTGTCCCGGGGCAAATTTTCAAAAGATTGTTTTATGCTCTTGACTGCTCCGGGTCATGTTTGGCATACTGTATCCGATGGTTTTTACAATATGCGTAAAAATAGTGCAAAAATTATGTTAAAGTTTTTTGATCCGGCGCCGCAAGTCGCAAGTCGCAAGTCGCAAGTCGCAAGTCGCAAGTCGCAAGTCGATTATCAGGGCAGGATCGGCTTTGTCAAGTACCTAATCTCTGGATTCAGTTTTTTTCTTTTATATCTTTTCTCAATAATAAGGAGTTTTCTATGAAAACCGTATTTTTTCTCGGTTTTGCGCTGCTGTGTCTGGGAAGCCTCCAAGCCCAGCAAGCTCAAGCCTTAGACGATGTTATCGCCGAATCCGCTAAAGCGGTAGAAGTGAAATTGACTTCCGGGTCAAAACTGGCGGTACTGAACTTTTCCTCTGGTTCTGATGTTTTCTCGGATTATGTGATTGAAGAGTTGTCCGGGGTTCTGGTGATGAGCGGGAAGGTTACGATTGTTGAACGCCGTAGTCTTGATCTTGTCCGTAAGGAAATGGATTTGCAACTCTCTGGAGAAGTGAGCGACGATTCAGCCCAAGCCATTGGGAAGCAGTTGGGCGCTCAGGCGATTGTATCCGGCTCGCTTACCAATATGGGCAGCGTCTATCGGTTCAGGATTAAGGTAATCAATGTGGAAACCGCCCGTATTGAAGCCCAAGTTTCCTATAATCTCCGCAACGACGAACAGGTCGCATTTCTCCTGCACGGGAATCAGCAGAGCGCCCCGCCGGTTGCGTCTGGGACCAAACCTGCATCTGCGGAGACTGCCTCTGCCGCCCCGCCCAGTCCGTCTCCATCGCCGGCAGCGTCAACGCCGGCGGCTGTCCCGTCGTCCGCTGTTGAAGCCCCGGCGCCCGTTCCGTCCAGTACGCCTGCCAGTCCGGGTCTCTATGCGGGCAGTACCTATCAGGGACCCATGAACCTTTATGACGCTCTGGACTGGATCGCGCTGAACGCCCAGAACAACAGCGTCTATACCATTGTTCTGGGAAGCGATCAAGCCGCCTCAAATATCCGTCTTGATTACAGTACCAAGCGGGTAACTGTAACGCTTAAAGCATCTGGAGGAGAACGCAAGATACGGTTTGATACTAATAGCCCCTCGTACGCCCTCTTTACAGTTTATCCCGGAGCTACCTTTATCATGGAAGACGGGGTGTCTCTGACCGGACTAAGCAAAGACAGCGCACCCCTTGTCCGTGTAGAGGGCGGTGCCTTTATTATGAACGGCGGCGCTCTGAGAGATAATAAATGCAGTGCATCGAGGTCCGGCGGCGGGGTGTATGTGAACGGCGGTACATTTACCATGACCAGTGGTACTATCAGCGGAAACGCCGCCGGCTATGGCGGCGGGGTGTATGTGGACAGCGGTACATTTACTATGAACGGCGGTACTATCAGCGGAAACACCGCCTCCCATAGCTATGGCGGTGGGGTGTATGTGAATGGCGGTACATTTACCATGAACAACGGTACTATCAGCGGAAACGCCGCCTCCCACTACTATGGAGGCGGCGTGTATGTGGACAGGGGGACATTTATCAAATCCAATAAAGGCGGCATCATCTACGGTTCTAACGCGCCGGAAGGACAAGCAAACAAAGCAAGGTCAAGAGGACACGCTGTTTATTGTTACCTTGGTGGTAGAAGTAGAATACGCGACACCACTGCCCGGGTAACGACGGCTCTGGATTCCAGTAAAAACGGCGCTGATGGGGGCTGGGAATAGGGTTGGTTTCCGGGTATAATTGTTTCGGCGCTGTAACCTTCAACCAAAGTAAGGATAAAAAAGATGAAAGAAAACGTGCTGAAAATGAGGGAAAAATTCCTGTTGTTTGTGGAGTTTTCTATGAAAACCGTATTTTTTCTCGGTTTTGCGCTGCTTTGTCTGGGAAGCCTCCAAGCCCAGCAAGCCGAAGCCTTAGACGATGTTATCGCCGAAAAACCGGGTCTCTATGCGGACAGCGCCTATCAGGGACCAATGAACCTTTCCGACGGGCTGGACTGGATCGCTCTGAACGCCCAGAACAACAGGGTCTATACCATTGTTCTGGAAAGCGATCAAGCCGCCTCTATTAACAGTCTTGATTACAGCAACAAGCGGGTAACTGTAAGGCTTAAAGCATCTGGAGGTAAATGTACGGTACGGGCTGATACTAATACGCTGTTCGAGACCGCCTCTTTTGTGGTTTATCCGGGAGTTACCTTTATGCTTGAAGCCGGGGTGTCCCTGATTGGACTGAGCAGAAGCCGGCTGCCCCTGGTTGTGGTACAGGGCGGCACCTTTATTATGAACGGCGGTACTATCAGCGGAAACGCCGCTGTTGACGGCGGCGGAGTATCTGTGAAAAGCGGCGGTAC
>JAITHD010000037.1 GCA_031280155.1 Treponema sp.
TCGTGGGTTACAATAACCATAGTCATTTTTTCTGCCGCAAGGGTACGGATGACCTTGAGGATTTCGCCGGTCAGCTCTGGGTCAAGGGCGCTGGTAGGTTCATCAAAAAACAGCACCTCTGGATCAAGGGCAAGAGCCCTGGCAATCGCCACCCGCTGCTGCTGCCCCCCGGATAATTCGCAAGGGTATGCTCCGGCTTTTTCAGCCAGTCCCATTTTATCCAGTAATGATTCGGCTCGGCGTATTGCTTCCGCTTTGTTGCGGCGTAGTACCTGAATTTGGGCTTCGGTGATGTTTCTTAAACAGGAAAAATGAGGAAAAAGATTAAAATTTTGAAATACGAGTCCCACTTTAAGACAGAGCCGCCGAAGGATTTCCGGCTGCGCGTAGACTCCGTCCTTCACCATAACCGAGCCGGATAAGGTAATACTGCCGCTGTCAACCAGCTCTAAATGGGTTATAGACCTCAATAAGGTAGATTTTCCAGAACCTGAAGGTCCGATAATAGCTACTACTTCGCCCTGCTGGACCGTGAAAGATATATTTTTAAGTACCTGAAGCTGTTTGTAGGATTTAGAAAGTCCTTCAACGCTGATTATTTCCATATATAAGGGTATATAATTCCTCTTTCCCACTTGTCAAGAGAAGGCTCCTTCGGTACAGTAGGATTATGCGATATACCCGATTTGTAAGGGTTCCATTTTTTTTACTTAGTATGCTGTATGTTTCCACAATGGCAGAGTCTCAGCAGGCTCCCCCGCATAGCGGGGCTGCTGTTGTGGTTCAAATGGACGCCGCCGATACGGTCTCAGATATCTCATCTCTTATTGGTTTAACCTTAGAGGAGCTTTTTTCTCGTTTCGGGTATCCTCAATCGGTTTATGCGGTTCGAGGAATCGAAGTCTGGCAGGACGATGTGGTTTTTATCTATGCCGGCCAAGATTTTTATATATATAAAAATCGAGTTTGGCAGATAGAGGTTAAGGCTGCTTATGGCATCAAAATAGGCGATCCTTTGAGAAGCGTATCTCGGATACTGGGCGAAGGGCTTACCTATTTTAATGACTATCTTCTGTTTCCCCTTCCAAGTCGGGCGTGGCCTTTGATGCTTCGGGTAAATTTTGACCAATCTCAAGCGGTTTCCGCCATTTTTATTTATCGGTCGGATTTTTAAGAAACCGCGCAGAAGAATCGTGGAGGAATTATGGCTAAAATATGCCTTTGTTTAACAGGAAAGACTATTGAAAAAGATCTGGAAATCTTGAAAAAATACCAGAAATATGTAGATCTTGCGGAACTGCGGGTAGATTACCTTGAACCTGACGAGCGTCTTCATATTCGGCGTTTTCCTGAGCAGGCGGGAATTCCGGTTATTTTAACTATTCGGCGGGATCTGGACGGAGGACAATTTACCGGCGGCGAAGGCGCTCGGATCAGTCTTTTTTCCAAAGGACTTGCCTTTGCTGACGTGGATCCCCGGCGAAATTTTGCGTATGTGGATTTTGAAGAATATCTAAATATTCCTAGTTTGGAAGAAGTAGCCCGAACCTTTGGAACCCGGATCATTCGTTCTTATCACAATATGAAGGGAGTCGATGACGATCTTGTCGGACGGATAAAGAGTCTGAACCGCGTGGGTGATGAATTGGTTAAGGTAGCGGTTATGCCTCATACAATGGAAGATGTATTGCGGGTATTTAAAGCCGGGTGGGAAACCATGGAAATTGATAAAATTCTTATCTGTATGGGACATCTTGGGCTGCCGACTCGTATTCTTGCGGAACATCTTGGTTCCCAGATAAGCTATACTTCAGTTCGAGGAGATCCGACTCTGCCTGAGATTCCTTTAGGACAGCTTGATCCCCAGGAATTATCAGAACTCTACCGTTTTAGAACCATTACCAGTAAGACTCGGCTTTTCGGAATTATCGGCTATCCTTTAAAAGCAACCTCAAGCCCTCCTTTTTTTAATAGACTCTTTGGACTACAGAATATGGATGCCGTGTATGTTCCGTTTCCCGCAGATTCGGTCGAGCCTTTTTTGAAAATAGCAGATACTCTGGGATTAGCAGGCGCATCAGTAACGGTTCCCTATAAAGAAACGATTCTGCCGCATTTAGTAAAAAGTTCTAAACAGGTACAAGCTATCGGCGCGTGCAACACGATTGTATATACTCCCCAAGGCTGGGTTGGGTACAATGCGGACGCTCCGGGCTTTTCCGGTTCTCTACTGGACTTTATTGGGAAAAAGAGCTTTATGGGAAAGCGTATAACCATTATAGGCGCCGGCGGAGTGGCAAGAGCCGTAGCTTTTGAGGTTCACCGTCTTCATGGGAAAGCATTGATTCTTAACCGTACCGCGTTTCGGGCCCGGGACTTAGCCGGGATTTACCGGTTTGCTTGGGGCGCTATGGACGTAGCGGGAATCAAACTGATGGACAAGTACAACGATATTATCATACAAACCACTTCCGCCGGCATGGAAGGTCATACGGAAATAGACCCTTTAGAATCATATAAGTTTGCCGGTCACGAAACGGTCATGGATCTTATCTATAAACCAGAACAGACTCTTTTTTTGCAACGCGCTGAAAAAGCAGGCTGCCGCATCTTAAACGGGCTGGACATGCTTAATCGGCAAGCTAAACTACAGTATGAATATTTTCTTGGAACTGAATTCCCTGAACCATTATCAAAACTGCTGTAAAACCTTTTAGAAAAAACCCTTTAGGGCTGGGGATATAAGGCGGCACAGCGGCAAAGAATAGGTTGAAAACCCATTTGATATGTAGGCAAAGATATGATAAGATAAAACCATGAAAATACAAAGAGCGTTCAAAGTCAGACTCTATCCGACCGAAGCACAGCGGAT
>JAITHD010000139.1 GCA_031280155.1 Treponema sp.
CGGCGATTTACGGGATAAGTATTTAGCCGAAGGCGGCGGACCAGGAACGTATATACGGATTAGCAGCTCAACAACTATCTGGAGAAAGCAGGACAGCGGCAGAGATGCCCCGATCCCGCAGGTTTCTGGCGTGGCGCTTGCATCTCATGTTGCCGGACTTTCAGACAACAGCCCCGGAACTCCCCACACCGTCAAACTTGATCGAGTCAATATCATGGCAGACGACATCATGATTTTAATTAACGATGCGGTAACAAACCGGTACGTCATAGTGGACCTGTCCGATTGTTATGCCACGGATAATATGATAAGCGGCTACTCTGGTTACGGTACTCCCGGTTCTAATGACATGAATGTTATCAAAAACAACCAGTATATCGTTGGCGTCATCCTGCCGAACAGTCTTACCTCCATCGGGTACAGTGCGTTTTCCGGGTGTTCCAGCCTTGCCAGCGTAACTATTCCCGGCAGCGTTACCTCCATCAGTAACAGTGCGTTTTCCGGGTGTTCCAATCTGCGTTTTACCGTAACCGGCACAGGCAGTTACCGTACCCTTGAGAACGGCAAAATACTCATCAGTAACAGCAATGAACTGGCAGCCTATCCTTCGGCAAACGGTGCGGTTACGATTCCCGGCAGCGTTACCTCCATCGGGTACAGTGCGTTTTACGGGTGTACCAGCCTTGCCAGCGTGACCATTCCCGGCAGCGTTACCTCCATCGGGGACAGTGCGTTTAGCTGGTGTACCAGCCTTACCAGCGTAACCATTCCCAGCAGCGTTACCTCTATTGGGAACGCCGCGTTTTACGAGTGTTCCAGCCTTACCAGCGTAACGTTTGCCGCAGGGAGTAATATAAGCGAGGCGAATTTTGATTCCAATTCCTTCCCCGGCGATTTATGGGACAAGTATTTTGCCCCAGGCGGCGGACCGGGGACGTATATGTATATGTGGACTATCGAATCTTACTCTTACACCTGGACGAAGCAGTAACCGGAAGGGGCAGTCCGGGAGATGCTCTCAACTGCCCCTTACTTTGTACCAAAAACGTTTTGCAGCACATCATTGACCACCCTGCCTGCTTTGCGGTATAGTAAAAAAGTCGAACAGACCTGCCCGGTTGAAGGAGAAATCTTGGGGAGTAAATCCGGCAGCCGGAACAATCCCCCAAGGCTTAGAAAAAACCTTTAGACGGCAGGCATCTGACTTCACAGGAGATGCTATGAAACGGGTGTATAACTTCTCTGCCGGACCCTCAGCGCTTCCCCTTCCGGTACTGGAGCGGGCGGCCGCGGAAATGCTTGATGTCAATGGTACAGGTCAATCAATTATGGAGGTGAGTCATCGGTCAAAGGACTTTGTTCCTATTATTGAAAACGCCGAAACCTTGCTCCGTTTCCTGATGGGTATACCCTCAAACTATAAAGTGCTGTTTTTACAGGGCGGCGCTTCTCTTCAGTTTTCTATGCTTGCCTTGAACCTTGCCGGCGTGGAAAAAGGAGCGCTTCAAAAAAAAGCCTCTTATATCGAGACCGGCGTCTGGTCTCAAAAGGCTGCTGAGGAAGGGGCAAAATATGTAGAGCCGATTATTCGATCTTCTTCTAAGGATCGGGGATTTACCTATATTCCAGAAGCGCCGGTTCCGGATCAGAGCGACGCTTTTTATCATATTACCCTGAATAATACTATTGTAGGGACTAAATGGTCGAAACTTCCAAAAACCGGCGCGGTTCCGCTGGTGGCGGATGTTTCAAGCTGTATTCTCTCAGAACCTCTGGATGTGTCTCAATTCGGACTTATTTATGCTGGAGCCCAGAAAAATCTTGGTCCCGCAGGGGTTACGCTGGTGATTATCCGAGAAGATCTGATTGGCGGCGCTCCTTCCTGGACCCCGGGGATGCTCCGTTATGATATTCACGTCAAAGAAGGGTCTATGTATAATACCCCGCCTTGCCACGGAATTTACATAATCGGTCTTGTTTTAGAATGGCTCAACAATTTAGGCGGAGTAGAAGCCGCAGCTCAATTAAACCGGGAAAAAGCGGAACTTTTTTATTCTTATCTTGAAAATTCAAAATGTTTTCGGTCTCCAGTAGAAAAACCTTACCGCAGTCTTATGAACATCCCTTTTGTACCAATAGATACAGACCCAAACCGCAGGAAAGCCTTGGAAACCCGTTTTGTCAAGGAAGCCGCTGAAGCAGGGCTTGTAAATCTTGGGGGACATCGTTTGGTAGGAGGTATGCGGGCAAGCATATACAACGCTATGCCTAAAGCCGGGGTTGAAGCGCTTATCAGGTTTATGGAGCAATTTGAGAAAAAAGAGGGATAATAAAAAATATATGTTTCGTATTCAGACGATAAATCAAATTTCCGCCAGAGGACTGGAATTATTCCCCAAAAACCGCTATGAAGTTGGGGAGGAACTTCCTAATCCAGACGCGGTCTTAGCGCGAAGCGCAGACCTTCATGAAACGATCATCCCTGATTCAGTGCAGGCTATTGCTAGAGCCGGCGCAGGATACAATAATATTCCAGTTTCTCAGTGCAGCGAACGGGGGATTGTAGTGTTCAATACCCCCGGAGGCAATGCCAACGCGGTCAAAGAACTAGCCATAGCAAGTCTGCTCATTGCTTCCCGAAATATTCTGGGGGGAATAAACTGGATTGCCGGTATTGCGGATAACCCTGAAGCAGTGCCGGAGCTGGTGGAAAAAGAGAAATCCCGCTTTGAGGGACCTGAACTTAGGGGCAAAACCCTGGGGGTGGTAGGCTTAGGCGCAATAGGGGTTATGGTCGCTAATGACGCGGTTGGGCTGGGTATGGAAGTTATGGGCTACGATCCGTACATATCAGTAGATGCGGCGTGGAATCTCTCTCGGTCAGTACAGCGAGCGGATACTTTGGAGGGGCTTCTCTCAAAATCCGATTATATTTCGCTGCATCTGCCTTTGAGTGATACTACCAGAGGCATTATAAATGCGGAAAAACTTCGTATTATGAAGCGCGGTTCTCGAATCGTTAATTTGGCTCGCGGAGGATTGGTCAATGAAGCAGCTATAATTACCGCCCTGAACACAGGAAATTTGGCGGTTTATGTAACCGATTTTCCTTCCGCCGAACTGCTTGCCTGTCCAAAAGCGATTTGTATTCCCCATTTGGGCGCTTCCACCCCGGAAGCGGAAGAAAACTGCGCGGTCATGGCGGTACAGCAGCTCATAGATTTTCTTGAAACCGGGACAATTAGAAATTCGGTTAATTTTCCCTTGTGTAAACTCGATCAGCGCGCTCCGTATCGGCTGCTTGTGGCAAACCGAAATATCCCCAATATGCTGCGGCAGATTACTGACATCCTAGCGGGAATTAATATCATAAGCTCCATCAATCAGTCCAGAGATACATACGCTTATAATATTATTGATACAGAACAGGAAATACCTGAAGCGGCGCTGCAGCAGATCAAAGCGGTAAACGGCATTGTCCGAGTCAGAGCCGTCAAACCGTTGGAATTGTTAAAAAACAGGAAATAACATGATATGCGGACTTGACGAGGCAGGACGCGGACCTTTGGCAGGACCGGTCTGCGCTGGAGCGGTGATACTGCCCAAAGACTTTCCAACAGAACATCTAGGGGATTCAAAAAAACTTTCTCCCAAACGCCGGGAATACGCTCAGTCTCTTATCTGGGAGCGTTCCCTTGCTTGGGGTATCGGCTGGGCTTCCCATGAAGAAATCGACGCAATCAATATTCACCACGCCAGTCTTCTTGCTATGAAGCGGGCTTTTGAAGCTATGCAGGCTGCTTTATCGACTTTTATCCAAGACTTAGAAGCCATAGCAGACGGATGTTATACGCCGGATCTTCCCATTCCCTGCCGGGCAATCATCAAAGCCGACAATCAGATACCGGAAGTTATGGCTGCTTCGATTCTCGCTAAAACCGCACGGGATCGAGAAATGGAACAATACGCCCGGCTCTATCCCGAATACGGCTATGAACAACACAAGGGCTACCCCACCAAGGCGCACCGCCAAAAGATAATCCAGTACGGACCGTCTCCAATACAGCGGAAAACGTTCAAGGTGCGCCCCTGAATTATACTTTAACAGCTTTCGCTAGTTCCCGCCCCTGAGCTTCCAAGTCCGTAAGGTCTTTAACCGTAGGAGATCCGACCCATTCAAAAGAACCTAGACTATTCCATTTGAGGTCTGCGACGGCTTTTTCATACTCTTTTTTTGCGCCCCCTACCCAACCCCAAGAGCCGATATGAAGAACCGTCTTGTGGTTTATATGTTTGCGGCGGAATATATCAAACGCATACGCCATAGGCGGGAACATCGCGTATTCATAGGTCGGCGCAGCGATTACAATGCCTGCGCTTTTAAAAACATCCGCCAGAATATATGAAATATTATCATCTGGAACTTGATGTATTGTATAAGGCACTCCTTCGCTTTCAATTCCCTTAATGACCGCGTCGAGTCCTTTTCGGGTATTGCCATACATAGACCCCCAGACAAGGGCGATTTCTTTTTTCCCTAAACCTTTGGAATAAGAAGCGTAATCCAAATACCGATCAATTATCGCGGTAACGTTTCTGCGCCAGACCATACCATGACTTGGGGCAATAGCAGTAATAGGTAAACCTGAGATTTTTTGGATTCCCTTTTCTACAAAAGCTGAAAAAGACGCTACAATATTGGCGTAATACCGAAGGGTTTCTTTTTCAAAGAACGCATGTTCTGTTTCGTTAAATTCATCGTCAAAGAGACGCCCTCCCAAAGCGCCGAAGGACCCAAAAGCATCGCATGAAAACAACGTTCCTGTAGAGGATTCCCAGGTAACCATCGTTTCGGGCCAATGAATATTCGGGGTTTCAAAAAAGGTAAGACTCTTACCGTTTCCCAGATCAAGGCTTTCGCCGTCTTTCACCGCCCTTAGTCCAGCATCTATTTTGTAAAAAGACTTAACCAAATTAACGCCTTTGGCGGTAGCGACGATCTCCGCTTTGGGATTTCTTTCTCTGAATTCCCTAAGCCAGCCGGTATGATCCGGCTCAAGATGATTCAAGACAAGATAATCTATCTTGCTGAAATCAATGCCGATAGAAACCAGCGCCTCTTCTACATGATAAGATGCTTCATGACGGTCTTGAACCAAATCAATAAGCGCAATTTTTTCTCCCTTGACTAAATATGTATTTAAGGAAACGCCCTGGGGAATCGGCCAAATTCCCTCAAACAACTCTGTTGTATGAACATCTATGGGGATACAAAAAAGAGCATCCGAAATAGCATAAACTTTCATTGAAACACCTATTAAAAAATAAAATCTTCCTCACTGGAGATGCGTTCTTATAGGACACTTTGAAAACATCCTGCCAGTGAGAGACGTATTTACTTCTTTAACACCGAAGTAATTCGTTCCAGCACTTTTTTTCTGTCTAAAGGTTTAACAATAAAACCCCTAGCTCCCTTAATAATTGATTGTTTAATCAAATCTTCTTTTCCCAAGGCGCTGACCATAAGCACTACCGCATTTTTGTCAAATGCTATTATTTTCTCTAAAGCAGTAATGCCATCCATTTTCGGCATAGTAATGTCCATCGTAACCAGATCAATATTGGGGTGCATGTCCTTATACCGATCCAATCCCTGAGCGCCGTCTGATGCAGTACCTAATACCTCAAAACCTTCAGACGTAAGAATCTGACTTAATTGTTTTGCAATAAATACCGAATCATCTACCACCAGAACTCGGTAAGGATTTCCATTATCCCGAATTCCGATTGCGTTAGGATTCATCCCTCACCTCTCTCAGAATATTTTTAGCGATTCAAGACGTGTTACATTCTCAGATTTCGCTTTCTTATATATACTAATAATATCCGCCTTTGTCTATACTAACCCCTCCACAAGTAAAGTGCAGAATACAAAAAAAGAATACATTACTGTAGTCAGCTACCCCCGCCTAAAGGTTTTTTCTAGGGCTTGAGGGCTTGTTCCGGTTGCCCGGCTTACTCCTCAAGATTTCTACTTCTTCCCCGCTCTTTTCTTTTTTCTAAACGGGTTTTTCTACGGCAGTTTCACTCCTGTTACCGAGAGCCAGAGCCGCCATATCTATAGACATTACGTTCCCACGTTGCACGGGTAGGTCTAAAAGTAAACAGGAGGTCAAGCATGGTGGTACAAAACGTTTTCGTTGCGCCTTATATCCCCAGGACTAAAGCCAGGGGTTTTACGGCGGACCGGATAAAAAACACCTCTCATTATACTCCCCTTTTATCTCTACACCTCAACCTTGGAGTTTTCCAGCGGATTTTAAAGAAGCAGCCGGCAACAGCTTAACGCTTTAAAATTGATACAACCCGCTCCAATACCTTTCGCCTATCCAAAGGTTTGACGATATAGCTTTTTGCGCCGCTAAGGAGGCATTTTTTAACAACATCCTCCTTTCCAAGGGCGCTGACCATGATCACTACTGCATTTTTGTCAAATTCCAATATTTTTTCTAATGCAGAAACCCCGTCCATTACCGGCATTGTGATGTCCATGGTAACCAAATCAACCCGGGGATGCATTTCCTTATATCGGTCTAATCCCTGAGCGCCATCCGCGGCGGTACCTAATACCTCAAAACCCTCGGATGTAAAAATCTGACTTAACTGTTTTGCAATAAACATAGAATCATCAACTACCAGTACCCGGTAAGGACTACCATCGGGACGCAATCCCTGTGGAACTTTTTCGTCGCCGCTACCAGGAAGATCACTCTTTGCTATCATGCGGTACACTCCTCTACACGTGAACTACCCATCGCCTCAGGCCAAGGGCTTCCTGCTCAATCAGCAGGCTATCCCCGTAGTCCCTACGGTTTAGGAAATACTACAACCCTTTCAGGGGGCTTGTCAAGTTACTGAGCCTAATATCCGCCCTTTAAGCCGGAATATTTGCTGCTTACTATTTATATCTCCATTATACTATAAACCAAGATTTTGATCAATAGTATAATATAATATAAGCAATATAATATGAGCAACTTAAACACTAAAACATCCATTCTTATTTCATTTATTTAAGAATGATATATTTTTTATAGCTTATCTTGTACTAACTGTCAAGAGGTAAAGTAATATGGGCATACCTTTTTTATTGGCTCCTATGGCGGAATTATGCCTCAGAGCATTATGGGAATTATATAGAACAATTCAGGGGCTGTGACGAATATTTCACCGAAATGATAAGCGCCGGGGCTTTGGTCAACTATGCCCCAAAATATAGTTTATGCTTATCATTTATCGAATATTCCAATAAGTAGTATATCGTAAAATAATAGTATCTTGAGGAATACTAACCATCTTGGGGTTTTCCCAATATTGCACTTCCTTTGAAACTCGATTAGAGTTAAACATTAAGAAACTAAGCCGGATTAGCTCAAAAAGCGCCGGAAAAATATGTTAAGAGGTGAAAGTATGGTTTTCGTCGCCCGATCTGATCTGGAAAATTTGTGTTCCACGTTATTTCAAGTTCTGGGGATCCCTAAAAATGAAGCTGATGATTCGGCGCATATTCTGGTAGCCGCTGACGCCCGCGGAATTGCCAGCCACGGGGTAGGCAGAATCAGACGGTACGCCAATGGAATAAAAGCAGGCTTGCTCAAAGGAGGGATTGCGCCGGCTTTGCTCCATAAGACGCCCCTTTCTTTTGTGGTTGACGCAGAAGGAGCTATGGGACTGAGTTTGAGCAAGGAGTCTATGGAAAAGGTAATTGCCATAGCAAAGGAATACGGGATAGGGGTATGCAGCATCCGTAATTCAAACCATTTCGGGATTGCCGGTTTCTATGCGGAAATGGCCGCTAAACAGGATATGATAGGGATTGCGATGACCAATACCGCGGCTTTAGGGGTTCCCACGTTTGCCCGGAAAGCCATGTTCGGCACTAATCCTATAGCCTTTGCAGCGCCCGGACTTGACGGCAAAATGTTCAGTCTTGATATGGCGACTACCACGGTTACTCGGGGCAAAGTCGAAGTCTATGAGCGGGAAGGACAAACTCTCCCTCCGGGCTTGGCGGTTGGGGTCAATGGATTGAGCACCAGAGACCCTATCGCGTTTTTGGATGATACCCTCCATCTGCGAGGAGGCGGACTTTTGCCTTTGGGCGGAGAAGGGGAGCATCAGGGAGGCTATAAAGGCTATGGACTGGCGGTTATGGTAGATATTTTGACGGCTCTTACTTCAGGCGGCGCTTTTGGGGAAGCGGTGAAGGATTCAGAGATCACCTCCGCCCGGGTCTGTCACTTTCTGATGGCTTTACGCTTGGACATATTCAGACCTTCCGAGGATTTCAAACGAGACATGAGCCGTATGCTCGATGCCCTTACCTCCCTCACTCCTATTGAAGGAGTTGATAGAATCTACTATGCAGGTTTAAAAGAACATGAAGCCGAAGCGCAAGCCGCAGTCAAAGGCGTTCCATTGAGCCCCGCGGTATGGGACGCGCTCAAGACAATAGCGGATGAATTGGGAGTGCCGATTCCGTCAGTCCGAAAGGAACAATGATATGGGAAGGTTTTTTCTTTCTAATTATAACCCCACGCCGGAAAAAACAGGGAATTATGATGTGGCGATTATCGGATGCGGCGTGTCCGGGGCGAACATTGCCCGGCGGCTCTCGGTATATACGATTAAAACCGCGATCCTTGAAAAAGGCTCTGATGTTTCGTTTGGCACTTCCAAAGCTAATTCAGGGATAATTCACGGCGGATTTCATCACAATAAAAAGTATCTTAAAACTCGGCTTGAAGTTCGAGGCAATCTTATGTTTGATCAGCTTCGACGGGAACTGGACTTTCCCTTTAAACGCTGCGGAATTATTGTGGCCGCTTTACACGAGGACGAGATGAAGTCTGTAGAACATCTCTATATGCAGGGAGTTGAAAACGGCGTTATCGGCATAGAGCTTTGTTCCAGAGACCGGATTCTTGAACTGGAGCCTAAACTGTCGCCGGACGCGGTAGGCGGACTCTACGCCCCGGGAGGAGGCATGATCGAGCCGTATCGGTTTGTATTTGCCCTTGTTGAGTCGGCTATGAAAAACGGCGTTGACCTGTACACCAATTACAAAGTACAGACTGCGGAACGGGATATATCCGCAGGATTATGGCAGGTCCAGTCCGCTGACGGCAGACAGATCAAAGCCCGCTATGTGGTCAATGCGGCAGGTCTTTTTGCCGACGAGGTATCCCGGATTTTCAAGGGCGAGGAATTTTCCATTAAAGCTCGGAAAGGCGAATATTTCCTGCTCGATAAACAAACCAAAGCCCGTCCTGAACGGGTAGTGTTTCCAGTGCCTACTGCGGTTTCTAAAGGAATGTTGGTGATTCCCACTGTGGAAGGCACGGTCCTGGTAGGTCCCACTGCCGACCCGGCAGAGGATAAGACCGATTATTCTACGACTAGTGAGCGGTTGGAACAGATTCTTGATTCTGGTAAGACCATGATTCCTTCTCTGAGCCGTAATGATGTGATTACTAATTTTGCGGGACTTCGACCCTATTT
This sequence comes from Treponema sp., assembly GCA_031280155.1. Taxonomy (GTDB): domain Bacteria; phylum Spirochaetota; class Spirochaetia; order Treponematales; family Breznakiellaceae; genus JAITHW01. Next base: position 9,562 of record JAITHD010000139.1, read on the forward strand.
GGAAGAAGATTTCTACATTAGCCCTTCAAAAAAAACGCCGGCTTTTCTGCAAGTAGCCGGCATCCAGTCTCCGGGACTTACCGCGTCGCCGGCTATCGGTGAATATGTGAAGGACCTCCTCAAAAGCATGGGACTTAATCTGACGGAAAAGCCGAACTGGAATCCTTTTGTTGAAGAGCGTCCCCGGGCAAGAACCCTTTCCTCTCTGGAACTGGACAAACTCATCGACGCAGACCCGGGGTGGGGAAATATTGTCTGCCGCTGTGAGAACGTGAGCGAAGCCGAAATAATCCAAGCTGTGCGTCTTGGTCATCATACTCTGGACGGGATCAAGTATTTCACCCGGGCCCAGATGGGGCGCTGTCAAGGCGGATTCTGTACCTACAAGATCATCAAGCTCATTATGCAGGAAACCGGTCTTTCCTGGGGGGAAATTACGAAACATGGCGGTGAAAGCTATGTATTAAAAGCTGAACTGGGATAAAGCTCAGGGCTGGGGCATTACGCTGATTTTGATAGGTCAACTCCTCCCGCCCAAAGGCGGGGGTTTTGTCCTGCTCCATGCTGGTATTACACCTGTATTATTTCCCGTCCGCCGCCGGTGACGCAGAGTCCGCCCTCTGGTTTTACGATATAGGTGTCTTCCACGCCGGCAAGTCCAATCCCGACAACCCCTTTCTTGGGTTCTAGGGCGATAACCATGTTTTCTTCCAGAGGTTCATCAAAACCCTTTGCGATAACCGGCAATTCATCAATGTTAAGACCGATTCCGTGACCTAGAAATTTTACCTGATGATGGTTATCAACTCCCATGAATCGATCAAGCTCTTCGCTGCTGAGAGACGACATGAGGTCTTGATAGAGCTTTGCGGGAATCGCGCCGGGTACAAGCTGGTCAGCCAAACGATTTTGTATATCCATGCAGAACTGATGGGCTTTTCTAAATTCCTCCGGCGGTTCGGTCCCGAAAAAATAAACCTGCGTTTTATCGCTGTGATAGCCTTTTATACCAAAACCTATGTCAACAAAAACTGGGTCTCCTTTTTTCAGACGGCGTTTCCCGTCAACGCTCAAGGGAGACGCGGGACTATCGCCTTTTGTCCCGCCAGGTCCGTCAAACAGCGAAGGATACAGGGAATTAGTTCCAAACCCAATCTGCCCCACAGACATTTCAGCCTGAATTTGATGAAACCGCGTAAGCCCCTGATAACCGAGCCGATACATTTCAGCGCTGAGTTCAGCAAGAAATTCGGTCTCAGTCATTCCTTCCCGAAAGAGCCTGGGGACCCGTTCTTCCAACAATATTCGATGAGCTTCTCCAGATCTGCGGATAAGACGGATTTCCGTTTCGGATTTTACGCTCCTGACGCCTCGGATCACACTATCAAGAAATGGAGGTTTCTCTGAGGAAAGCGAAAAAGAGAAATATTTTTTGAGCCGCTCCAACACGGCAACCGGCATGGTATCGCCTTCAAGATAAACCCTGCCTAAATCGGATCCGATTGTTTCAGCAATATCTCGATATGAACACATCCGCAGCAGTTTTTCAGAAGTTTCCTCAGAATTCTGAAAAAGCGGAGATTCCGTCGCCGCCCTCGGAAAACTCCGCCGCACCCCATAGAAAAGCCGGCTTCCTGTCGGCGCCGTGCGGTCTTTACAGATAAAGAGTATCCCGTCCTGTATAGTACCGGTAAAATAGTATTGGTTCACCGAATCAATACATATCGCCGTATCCCAGTCTGAGCAATACCGATTCATAGCGGCGGCAAATTTGCTCCGTCTCGCCCTCAATTCTTCTATGCTGAAATCCATGGTTACAATATAGTAGTTTTTTTTAAAATCTCAAAGCCCCTCCAGAGAAAGACTTTTATTCATCAAGAAAATTGTCAAAATTCCGCAATTCTAAACCCCAAAGGACATATTTATTGATCGAGTTTAAAAAAATATCCCCCAGATTACTTAGATTAACGCGGATTTTTTTTTACCTTATCACCGATTAATCTGCGAAAAGCCGCGTAATCCGCGGACTAATTCGATAATATTACAGAAATCAGTCTTTCAGTGCTTGCATAAGCAAGATCGATGTGCTATAAAAATCTATCATTACAAGGAGCTATATTTTGATTGATGCTGAAACCAATAAAATACACGGCGACAGGTGTTTTGAAAAAAGAGATTATGATTCAGCAATACTGGAATATACCAAAGCAATCCGGTTAAAGCCTGATTATGCGGAAGCTTTTTTTATGCGCGGAAGAGCCTATGCCGATAATAACGAAGAAAGTCAAGCGATTTTGGATTATACTCAAGCAATCCGTTTTAAGCCTGATTATGTAGAAGCTTTGTATAACCGGGGTATGCTCTATTATTTTAATGATGAAGATTTTCGAGCCATAGCGGATTATACTGAAGTGATTAACCTGAAACCTGATTATGCGGAAGCCTTTGTTATGCGGGGAAGAGCCTATTATCTGATTAAGGAAGACGAGCAGGCAGAAGCGGATTACACTGAAGCGATTCGGCTCAAGCCTGATTACAGCGAAGCCTTTTATGAACGAGGCAATGTCCGTTCTGAGAGGGAACGCTATGAAGACGCTATTGCGGATTACACCGAAGCGGTTCGGCTCAAGCCTGATTACAGCGAAGCCTTTGTTAGACGAGGAGACGCTTATTACTTGGCGGATCAATACACCTTTTCTTTGCGGGACTATGCTCAGGTATTACGCATGGATCCCGCGTATTCTAAGGAACAGCTTATTTTCTTGGAGGACTTACAAAAAGAGGGCTATAAACTTCCGCTCTAAGTTAATAGGAATATTTGCGTTTTAAAGCCTCTCCAACCAAGGGAGGAACCATACCGGAAACATCCCCATGAAATGAAGCTAATTCCTTGATAGCTGAAGAGCGAAGTACAAAATACGCGGGATCCGTAGTCATAAATATGGTTTCTATCTTTGAGTTTAAGGTCCTATTCATCATGGAAAGCTCAAATTCATAAGAAAAGTCATCCACTCCGCGTACGCCTCGAACCAGCAGATTGAGATTATGTTGGTTCATAAATTCTACAATCAAGAAATCACAGACTCCTACTGAAACATTTTCCCGGGACTTTACCAGTTCTTGTATCATGCCTACCCGTTCTTCCGCGGAAAAAAGATACTTCTTTTGGCGGTTTTCCGCCACTACTACTACAAGTTCATCAAAAATATAACTTGCCCGTTCAATAATATTAAGATGTCCCAGGGTAGGGGGATCAAAAGAACCCGGGAAAACAGCTTTTAACATATAGACCTCCTATGATCACTCTAAAAGGGGATTATAAGCAGGCAGTTCAGGCTCATATCCAGAATCAGGAAAAGAAAAAAGCTCCGGATCATTATTCCCCTCACTATTATTTGGCGGCAAAGGCTCCCAATTTTCTCTATTTACCGAAGAAAGCGTATCGGAAAGGTCAAGCCGTAAAACCGGCATAGATAATTCATTGGTCAAACTATCTATATCAAGACCGCTCCCGATTTCAAAAGGACCTGTCCGTAACCCTGTCGGCGACAGGGACGTATTTTCTCCATGAATAGTACAGTATTGAACAGGCTGAGTTCCTTCTAAAAACGGAAGATATACTTCCCCTTCTTTACACGCCGCAGTACGGAGTAAACCGGATTTAGCGCAGACCGATACCTCGATAATGCCTGACGAAGGTTTGACAAAATCCTTCATAGGAAGTCCTTGATGGATTTCCCGCATAAAATCCCCCCAGATAGGACCTGCCAAGGTTGATCCTGTCAGAGAAAGTCCCAGAGAATTACCAGGTTTGTCGAAACCGAACCAGATTGCCGTCGTATAGTAAGGAGTATACCCTACCGCCCATGCATCAGACCAGTTCTGAGTGGTTCCGGTTTTTCCTGCCGCTGGAATACGATAACGGTTTCCCTTTTCGTCTTTGAATGTAAACTTCGATCCCCAGCCTGCGCCATTGGCTAAGGTACCGATTTCCACCGTCTTTTTGAGAATACTGGTCATAACATAGGCGTTTTGGGGACTTATCACTTGTCCGTTGTTTTTCAGGTGTTTTTGGCGCTGCCGGATATCCCGTTCCGTATCCAGTACGATCCTGCCGTTTCTGTCTTCTACCGCCCGAATCGCAATAGGCGTAACGTCCCGTCCCTGATTCGCAAATACCGCAAAACCTCGGGCGATCTGTATAGGCGCGACCGAAATAATCCCTAATCCCATAGGATACACCCGGGGGAAAGTACGCCGCTTTTTATCAGGGTCTTCAATGCCCAAAAGCGCTGAGGCCCGTTCTATGGCGGCGTCAAAGCCGATGCCGTCAAGGATTTTGAGGGAAGGCACATTCATGGAATGGGCAAGCGCATAGTAAAGCAATACCGAACCTTTCCATTCACCTCTGAAATTAAGCGGTATATAAGGAGTTCCGTCTTCATTATGAAAGACAATGGGAATATCATAGATGAGGGAAGAAGCGGTAAATTTACGGGTGTCTATTGCCGCAGAATAGTACAATGGTTTAAACGAAGAACCCGGCATGACTTGTCCCTGAGTCGCCCGGATAAGCTGATTCGATTCATCATACTTAGACCCTCCGATAAGCGCGGTAATATAACCAGTCTCATTATCAATAGTAATGAGGGCGCCTTCAACTACATTTTGCTCGGTACTGCTTTTCAGCGCATCAAATCCCGCGGTAGTAATTTCCTTGAGGTCTTGAATTCCAAGGGAAAGAGAAAGCAGATCGATTACAGGATTAAGGGTTTTAGTATACTGGTTTATGGTACGCTGTTGATGTTGAGCGCTTGAAGTTGAACGGACTCCTTCCATATCGAAATACAGAGACAAAAGGTCTACAATGGGTATATACGTTTCCTCTGCTCGGTCAAGCCGTTTCTTGCTGGAAGCGGCGTATTCTTTATTTGCTTTCTCAAGTCCCTGAGTCATCATGGCTGTGGCGGTTTCCTGATGTTTCAAATCCAGCGTGGTATGCACGGTATATCCGTCTCGGTAATAATCCATGTTTCCATACATCATCCCTTCCAGTTCTCGGCGGACATATTCGCTGAACCACGGAGCCGCGTCTTCCCGATTGTAATAGGCTGCTACGGAAGCTCTTGTATAATCATAATTAGCCCAGTATTCATCAAACGATGCTTTTGCTTCCTCTTCAGTGGCGTAGCCGAATTCAATCATTCGATTTAACACAAACCGCTGTCTATCCATAGCTTCATTAGGGTTATTCAAGGGATTATATCGGGAAGGACTTGAAAGTTGGACCACCAAAACCGCTGCTTCCGCTAAGGTTATCTCCCGGGCGCTATGCCCAAAGAAATATTTACTAGCCGCTTCCACGCCGAAAGTACCAGGACCCATGTATACATAATTAAGATACAATTCAAGGATTTCATTTTTCGTATACCGCCGTTCCATCTGCAACGCCCACCACAGCTCCCAAATCTTCCGTTTCAAGTTTTTTTCCGTCCGGTCTGTATAGAGAGTACCGGCGATTTGCTGAGTAATAGTAGAGCCTCCTCCAAGATTTTGCCCTGTGAGCTGACCATAGAATGCCCGCAGGATACCTCGAATACTGAATCCTTTATGATTATAAAAATCCGGGTCTTCCCTGCTCAATACCGCATTAATGAGATGCCGGGGAAGATCGTTGAGAGAAACTAATTCCCGTTTTTCATCCGCTGAAAATTCGGTAATCAACGCGCCATGGATATCAAGAATCTTTGTCGGCAACGCAGGAGTAAATTCAACAAAATCTTCCTGATTTTTGATATTAGCAGTCGCCGCCAAGGATAAACCCAATCCAATACCAATGGTCACCGCCATAATTATCGTAAACGCCCCCAGTATGCGGGTAAATAATTTAGATATAAATGAAGCCCCTTTATGTACCATACTGTATAGCCTATGTCAACTGCCCCTGTCTAAAGATTTTTTGCGGGTTTTTCTACGGCAGTTTCACTCCCGTTACCGAGAGCCAGAGCTGCCGTATCCATAAACATTACTTCCCCA
>JAITHD010000158.1 GCA_031280155.1 Treponema sp.
TAGAGTCTGTCTATAATGTGGACACATTATAGACAGACTTCCTTAAAAACCGCATTTTCGCAGCCTTTAGGCGAGAAAATGCAAGGTCTGTCCATAAAGTAACCGGCTTTATGGACAGACACTAATTATACGAATCCCATATTTCAAAAACATGAAAAGCATTTTTATATATGTTCACGAGAATGGTTATTATTTCATCTTCAAGAAATAGCTTTCTTTTGTGCAACACTGGTTTTATGCAATTTTGATATAGTACTCGAAACTTGTTAAATTCTAATAAAGAAAATACGGTAGGGATATTTGAGACAACCTCTAAGTATTCATAACCCATATTTTTCATTACTCCAATGCGAGATTCACGAGACCCATTATATGCATCAACAGTAATGGTATCGATATTCATTTTATCCCATATGGTATAATAATCCATATTTCTAACAGTCCACGGAACAGAAAATCTTTGATGCGGCAAGTTTACTCCTCTTGTTAGGTCGCCAACATCAAAACCTCTTCCTACGTATTCGATAACAATTTCCTTACCCCAAATTATTAATATATTTGCTGCCCCAGAGATTGCCCATCTATCAACGAATTTCCCTGTGAAATAAACGGAAGGATGCTGAAAACATAGCATAACAATTTTTGAAGTAATAGCATTCCGCATTTTTATATAGTGATCTTGCAAATCATTAATTTTGATATCTCGCCCACGTGGAATGCTCCGCCACGCATTGAAAGGCGCATCCGTTCGGCACATAATTGTATCGCCATATTTACCTCTTAGATATGGACAAACGATCTCATCGATTGCATCGATGACTATAAACCCATATTTTACAATCGGTAGATGACACATATTCGCTGTTAGAAGGCCAAAGCATTTACGATAACCAGCAAACCCATGAAGAATCTGATTGAAATTATCGTTGTCAAATTCTATTATGTTCCGACAATTCATTTTTTTGTCCCCTATGTGAGATTTGCATCTTGCCTCAAGATAGTTGCCATAAGCCAGTTTACTACATCATCTTCTGTTTCACCCTAAGTCCCAAAAAGAAAATTGCTTTGGTTCAAACGAATAACTGAACCTCACCTCGTCAAGGTAAAGATTTATGATATGTGAAATATATTTCTTGACTGATACTGCAAAATATAATTTCTCAGAAACTTCAAGTTGACAGACAATTACCAAATCCCCAATCATTCCTTTTAGAAGACCTGCAACTTGAGTCTCCTTTTGGTTGGCCATTTTTTGTATACTTCCATCCAGTTGTTTTCCGTAAAAATAATACGGCTCTAAATCAATAGGTGTACCTATAGCTGATTGAGAATAGTACCTTTTTGCAGAACTGAGCAATATGTCTGCTGCCTTTTTAGCATCATAGACCTCTTCGGTCAATAAACGCAATTTTGTGTCTGATGATACAATTTCTAATATTCCAGAGTTGGAACATAGTCTTGCCTCTAATTGTCTTGCTTGTTGTGCATTAGGGAATTTTGCAAGCACTATAGCTGATCTGGCTCCTTGTTCAAGCAACCTGATGGAGTGCCTTCTTTCAGAAGCGATCCCAACTTTTATATGCTGTGGCGAAAAGTACGCCATATATACAACGTGTGGGGAGGAGTTATACCGAGCCTGCTGTGGAGAAATTGTTTTTGCATTATAAAAGGCAGGGTTAAAACCAATTTCAAACTGACAATTCTTGCAATGATTTCCTTTAAAAGCAGGTTCCAAGACAGCTTGCACTTTGCATGGGCTTGTTGCAAATGCCGACAAATCATATGTCCCAACACAATATCGTGCATCAGTATTCTCAATTGTCATAGTTTTAGAGTCAAAATATACCTTTTGTCGTCTTTGTGTTTGAATGTCATCAAAAATAAAATGTGGCCCTTTCTTGTCGTAGCTAAATCCGACAAACAGAAATTTTTGTTGACTCATTTATTCATTTCCTCCACTATCGGTTTCGATAAATCACTTATCGTTTGCTCAAAAAATTGTGTCCCTGGATGCTCTTGCCAATCCGCCTTTTCTTGTATGCCCAGCTTTTCTGCCACGCATCGACGAAGGAACTGTCTTGGCACGTCCAAACCAGCTACATTATACATATAACCTTTATCAGGCGTTGGTGAAAAAAACAAATATTGTTCTCCACACAAAATTTTTTGTCTGATTTTCACCATATCATAGATATTTTTTACTGTAGTAAAATTATTGAACCTTGATACGATCTCACCGTGTATATCCAATACAACCGGGAGAAAATGAATATGCATATGGTGGCATAGGGATGTGATATGGTTTTCTCTCCAAAGGCAGGTTCCGGCTTGCCCATGTTCAAATGCAATTCCATAATTTCCATACACATTCATAAAGGTATTTCGTATGGCTTGAAAAAGTTTTTGGAACTCTTCTCTCTCAGATGCCAATATTCCTGTTGCTGATGTTCGATGCTGGTATGAGCAAAGCTGAATGTATCCGTGAACATAGGCTCCAATAGCGGCAGTAACATAAAAGTGTCGCCCTCGATAGATAATGAGCGGATCGATTCTATCGCAATAACTACAGGAGGGGCTATCTCCAATAATATAGGGTTTTATCGCTTCGTAAAACCTATCCATGGCAAATCCTCCTAATAAAACAGCTTTCTATATGCTTCAGTGTCCAGAGAATTGCGGCCGCAATTCAAATAGAATGGTCTAAATGTCGGTGATAGTTGTGTATATGCTTTTTGAAGCAAACGACCAGCTTCCATGATGTATTCGAATGACGGATGTTGGTCGCTATTCATTAGGGTGTCTGGATCAATGTGCAGAACGTTAATTACAGGAATTATGCCATCGGCAATCATGGAAGAAATGCCCCAAGTCAGTGAATCAATGGGCTCTAATCCTCCAACGAGTATAGAAAACACATTCTCGGTGCCAACAACATCTACTGCCTTTCTTAATGCGTTAAAAAGATGCCCATGACCAATATGTTTGCTTTTTCCTGGACAATACTTTTCAAACAAGTTATCATCATATACCTCCGTGTTCATTGCTACTTTTATATTTAGGTTACGAAGAGCTTCGATTTTCTCAAAATCTTTTGGCGGGCTTACAATTAAGTGTAGCTCTACATCGGTTCTCTTGTTCCTATCCAGCATTATTCTTACAGCAGTAATTCTCTCGGCGTAAAATTCAAAATTATCATTTAAAGAGGCAAGATTTCCTCCGTTAAGTATGATTTGAGTAATTGGATACTCTTCCTGAAGTGCAATCTCTATGCTTTCCACAAGCACATCAGAATTTATAATGTTATAAAAATCATTGCGGTTTCCATGGTTGTTGCATAGGGAACAGAAGTGACAAACACCATTCTTCTCAAACCAGCAATTCCTTACTAAAAATGCGCCTACACAGTGTCCACCATACATACTAATGATTTGATTAACCCGTGTCGATGGGTCAGATTGCAATTGTTTGCTATAAAATAGAGGCCTTTTAGGGAAAGTGACAACACATGTAAAAGTATCACTTTCAACATAATATTCTCTCTTACCAATATCATATTTTAATACAGTATTTGATTTTGGATTGATGTTAATCGCACAAACCAGTTCATCTGGCATAATAATCAGTTCTTGAGGAACACGAAGGGCAAGGTATTTACTTGGATCTTGAATACCATAGGCACTCCTTTTTTCTATGAAATCTTGATCATAATTCTGAATAACCGAGTCATCAATGGCGATCCCCTTTGATAGCAGTTGCATCTTGCATGCTACTGATTTATTGGTTGACATTTCAGGCATCTCCCTCATTCGTAATTGATAAGCTGCCATTGATAGCTGCTTTTCCATAGGTTGTAATATTTTTGGTATGTAGTATAATCGTTTTTGCTGAGTACGGCGGCAAGTCTCGGATTAACTTGGTCAATATCATCTTTTAATACATCAAATTGAAAATTCAAGATTCTTAAGACTTCTTCGTTCTCATTGCCCGTTTCTCCTTTATTGATCGACACGTCTGCACACATTCGCATGAAGTGAATCTCTACCTCTGGTTGATTAGCAATGATAGATAAATCATGTGTACATAGGTATATCAATTTCCCCAGTAGCCGATACGAATTTTCTTTAATCCTGGTTCTAATTGCGCGGATTTCATTCGACTTTGCTGTTGGGTATATTTTACCAAAGCTCTTAAGCGTATAATCAAGCGAGAAATTGCGATCAACCCACAATTGAGATAGATGGCTTAGAATTCCAATTCTATAATCTGAATACCGTGTATTTTTCTTACCCAATGATTTAATCGTCGATATTTCTAACATCTTTAGTTTTTCCAAATCAGTATAATACTTTGATCCAATTAAACATTCAAGTGAAACCAGCATATAGGGGATGTAATAATAAAATGGGATATCTTTAGAGATTTCCTCCCAACCTTCATCCGAAATGGAATTCTCAAAAAGTCGAGTTATTTCTTTGGCTTTCTGTGAATCAATAATCAAATCTCTTCTTCCTTGATAAAGATATGTGGATACCAATTCATCAAACGTCATAAGTGGATCAAAAGTGATATATGTAAATCTAGCGGGAACCCCCAAGGCTGTTAACAATCTAATACCTTGGGTGTTTTCTATCGAACATATATGCTTGTTAAATCTCTCAAGAACGCTATCCACACCTGACTCTACGCCGACTAAAACCCTATTTAATCCATAATCATGGATCTTTTTTACATGATGAATCCTTTCTGTGTTTTCTTTTTTCGTTGATTTTGCAGAGAAAATCGCATCCATACGAAATGATATTTCAAAACGCACGCTATATTTTTTGAACAAAGCACATATCTGCTCTGTACGCTTGCGATTCTCTCTGCATTCTTTCCCAATAAATTCTTCGTCTACAATGTAGATGGTTTGGTCAGCGACATTGAGGTTATTTGTTATTAAATAATCGTGATACAAGGCAAGAAATTGATCCAATGCTTCTATATTATCAACTAAGGGCTTCCAAAAGCCCTTATGCTGTCGTGGACAAAAAGAACAAGCATTATAACAGCCTCTACTTGTTTCCAACTGAAACACCCCTTCTTTGTGCAGTGTTGTAATCAAGAGATCGAAATCTGGCAAATTCATAGCTTGTGTAATTGGTTCGTGAATTGTTTTTATAAGTTTGCCGCTTTTATCAAAATATGCTATGTCGGAAATATCTGATAGTTCCCTTTCTCTCATTACCCATTCTATAATTTGCACCATACATTTTTCACCCTCACCTAAAGAAACAATAGTTTTAGGATAAAGACCCAAGATTTCATTATATTCAATGGCGGCAAGGCTTCCACCAATTACAATTCTAATACCTGGAAATATAACTAATATGTCATCAATCATGGATTTCATTATGTCAAACAAACCAAAAGTCATAGAAATTCCAATTAAATCAATTTTTTTATTTTTCAAATTAGCAAGAATTTCATTTTTGCTCATTAATTGAAGATCATAAAGAAAGACATCGGATCTAAACTGATTCCTCAATGCGTGCGCAATATCTGAAATTCCTAAAGCGAATCTTGGAAATGTATATACTTCTGGCTTTGCGAGGGAAATAAGTCCAACCGATAGGTTTGGTAGAAAACCAGCATCGTTTTTAACTCTGCCAATATAATTAGATGATTCCTCTAATACATTTCCATAAATTTGATAGAACGCTGTTTCTTTCAGAGGTTTGCTTATGGATATAACCGCAATATCTTTTTTTTCAGCATCCCAAAAACAAACAATTCTAGAATCAAATCCACCCAACACTCGTATATCAGTACAATCATTTAATACAAGATGTTCTCTTAAGAAATTTTCAGCAAGGGAAGGAGAAAGTGTGCATAATTCCGTACGCCAACTTAGGATGGTATTCTGTTCTTCTTTTAACAATTCAAAAGTCATCCCCATTTCGAAACATTTTCTTGCATGAATGCAGGAGCCATCGCCAGATACATATGGAACTGCAATTGTCGTCTTCGCACATTATGCTGGCAGATGGTTGACTTTTCTTTGTTTTTAGAACTAACCCTTTATTCACTGTAACTTATTGGATGGAAGAATACAAGCTCTAGGGCGTGTTCACACTAAAAGAAAGGGAGCAAACAACAGATAATAAAGCATGGAATTGACCGAGAAACAATACCAGCGGACAGCCAGGCTGCTGCCGGTATAGCGGGGGAATATCACAATTGAAAACCGGGTACTACTTGGACTTAACCCCCGAAACGCGCTTATCTACCGGTGTGAAAACAAAGACCGGCTGATAGAAGTGGCGATGGCGAAGGGGGGAGGAGCGTGTGCGCGGCTGATGAGGGCGCTGGTAAGGGAGATGGAGCGGCGGGTAGTGCCGGTGCGCCCTGACCGGGAGGTTCCCCGGAAAGGGATCTCCCGGCAAGCGCGGTTTCACCACAACCATAAATCAAATTTTGGTTGATTGACTGCAGTTCAGTTGTCCTAGAAACTCCACTTGAAGTCAATGTAGAAGACATTGGTGATGCGGTTCAAACCCTCGTCATTGGCATCCGCCGGGTCTTTTTTGTAGGTTCCATCTTTGGTGGCGGCGTCAAAGTTAAGCATATCGCCGATCTCAATGGAGGCGTTTCCGTTGATGTTGAATTTGACCGAGGGCCTGAGGCTGAAAACCGAGTAGTCGTCTTTGTCACTATCGGCGGTGGATGCCTTTGCCGCGAACCCGTCGTGGCGGTCGTACTTGGCCTTGGTATAGTCCCCTGCCGGGTTGCTAGCGCCGCCAAGGAAGTAAACCAGATCGAGCCGGGGCGCGACTTTGCCAATGGCGTAACTTGCCCAAAGATTGAAGAACAGGCCGGGGTCGTAATCAACCTTTTCCCCGGCGGCTGTCCGCTTGTAGAAAAACTGGGCGGCGTTGAGGCCAAGGCCAAGGTCTTCAATCTTGTAAGCGAAGGTCTCGGAAAAGGTAATGTTTCCGCTGTTGTCAAAGTCTTCTATTTTATCAAAACTGAAGGCGACAACTGCGGTCAGGTCTTTTACCGCAAGGATGCGCAGGTCGCCAAACAGGGCGCTGCTTTCGTCCCGGCCACTGTATGGGGCCGCTGTTGCCGCCGCATTGTGGCCGGCCTTGTTTTTCCAGCGGAACGATGCGCCGATACGGAACACTTCGGGCAAGGTGTAAGCAGCGCTGTACACGTATTTAACATCGCCGATAGTGGTAACGGCATTCGCCAAATCTAATAAAACCGTACTTGCAAGGCTGTTGTTGTCGCCGCCCCCAAGCTGGCTTGCGATGTACGCGCCAAAACCAAGGTCAAGCCCTTCGACCGGTTTGGCCTTGAGCAGCGCGCCCAAACCCTCACCTGCGTCAGCATTAATCCAGAAATCGGCGGTCTGCCAGGCGCTGTCGTCAACGATACCGCCGGAAACTGTAAAGATATTGTCCAAAAAACTGACCCAGCCGTAAAGATAGGAAAGGCTGATATACCCTGCCGCCAGCTTGCTTTGTGACTGGAGCCGGAATCTTATTCCGGCGTTTTTTTCCTCGCCGGTCCATGAACCGTTCAAGCGGAACCGGTAACCGTTCTGCCATGCGTCAACGGCATATGCCTTTACCACGGTATCTGAATCCTTTATGTCTGATGAAACCACCCCCAGACCAGTATCCAGATAAGCGCCAAACTTGAGTTCTTGTGCAAAAACCGCAGCGGTCAAGGCCGCGAACACAACCAAAACAGAAATTACCTTTTTCATTTTTTTCTCCTTACTTTCCTGTTTTCTGTCTTTCCATAAAGGAATACTGCTCTAATACCCTGCTTTAGAGTGGAAAGACAAGTACGTTAACAAATTTTTAATGAAGGAAATCAATTTTTAACGAAGATACCGGCGGAAATTCCGTGGCTTGCCTGCCGCTAAATGAACATTGACACTTTCTCCGGTCTGTTATACGCTGTAAAAGAAGCCCTATGGCATACATAAAAAACCTTTTTGACCGTAACTTTCTTGAGTACGCATCTTATGTCATTAAAGACCGGGCTATTCCCGACCTTGAAGACGGGCTTAAGCCGGTACAGCGGCGCATACTCCACACCCTGTTCGAGAAAGACGACGGCAAGTTTCACAAAGTCGCCAATATCGTTGGCGAGTGCATGAAGTACCACCCCCATGGCGATGCTTCCATTAATTCGGCGCTGGTGGTGCTTGCAAACAAGGATTTATTTATTGACCGGCAGGGCAACTTCGGCAACATTTACACCGGCGACGAGGCCTCCGCGCCCCGCTACATTGAATGTAAAGCCACCGCCCTTTCCAAAGATATTTTCTACAACCCCAAGCTTACCGGCATGGCCGACTCCTACGACGGGCGCAACAAAGAGCCGGTTCTCTTTCCGGCAAAAATTCCAGTGATACTGGTTATGGGCGCGGAAGGAATTGCCGTGGGCATGTCCACCAAAATTCTGCCCCACAACGCCATTGAAGTGCTGGAGGCGGAAATTGCCTGCCTTTCCGGGAAAAAATTTGAAATTTACCCGGATTTTCCCACCGGCGCTCTGGTCGATGTTTCCGGCTATCAGGACGGCAATGGCAAGGTGCTGGTACGGGCAAAACTGGACACCTCGGACCCCAAACGCATTCTTATCACCGAACTGCCCTTCGGTTCCACTACCGAAAGCTTAATAAACAGCGTGGAAGCGGCGGCAAAGTCTGGCCGGCTCAAGATACAAGGCATCAGCGATTTTACTACCGAAAAGGTTGAAATTGAAGTGAAGCTGGCCCGCGGCGTGTACGCCCAGGAAACCGTTGACGCGCTCTTTGCCTTTACCGAGTGCGAGCAGTCCATTTCGGTGAACCTCCTCGTTATTAAAGACGGCCTCCCTTCAATAATGACCGTTACCGAGATAATCAAGCATCACGCCAAACAACTGGTAAAAATCCTTACCAAAGAACTGGAGATTGAAAAAAAGGAGCTCCTTGACAAACTCCATCTGCGCACCCTGGAGCGAATTTTTATCGAGGAACGGATTTACAAGGGCATCGAAAAAATGAAAACCGCCAAGGGAGTTGAAGACGCGGTTATAGCGGGCTTTAAGCCCTTTATGAAAGAGGTGGGGCCGCGGGGGGTAAGCCATGACGATGTTGAACATTTGCTGCGCATTCCCATCCGGCGGATTTCGTTATACGACATCAACAAGGCCCGCGATGAAATGGAACAGATACAGGCGCGGATAAAAGAGATTAACGGCCACCTGAAAAATATTGTCGCCTATTCCATTGGCTTTTTGAACGGGATTATTGCCAAGATAAAAGCCAATGAGGAACTGGGACGGGGGGCGCGGAAAACCAAGGTCGGCGCCTTTGACAAAATCGACGTTAAAGAAGTGGTCAAACGGGACGTGGAACTTAAGTACGACAAAAAAACCGGCTACCTGGGAACCAATGTTTCGGGCCAGAAAATTGCCGAGGTTTCTCCCTTTGACCGTATTCTTGCTATACGCAAAAACGGCATGTACTCGGTATTTGATTTGCCGGACAAAGCCTTTGTCGGCGCGGATGCCTGGTGGATTGGCGTGGCGGACAAGGAAGTCCTTTCCCAAATGGTCTTTACCATTATTTACAAGGAAAAAGAAGGCGGCCTTCCCTTTATTAAACGATGCGTCATTGAAGGCTGGATAATGAACAAGGACTACTTCCTGGTGCCCGACGATGCGGTGGTTCTGCACATTGATACCCGCCCCAAATTTGTTTTCAGCCTTAAGTATGTGCCCAAGCCCCGGCTTAAGGTGCTTTCCGAAGACTTCAAGGCCCAGGACTACAATGTACGGGGGCTGAAAGCCGGCGGGGTGCGGCTGTCGAACAAGGAAGTGGCAAAGGTCGATTCGGGGAGAAAGAAAAATGGCGAATAAGGTTCAGCCGGACAGCCTTGTTCATGTTGACAGGGCGGCGGATGCTGAAATTGTCTTTGACACCGGTTCTGGAATTTCCGAAGATGAACAGCGGGATATTCTGGCACAGATAAACGGTATCGCCGAAAAGCAGCGCCGCTCTCTTTCGGAGGTAGTTGCCGCGGAGGGGAAACAGCGCTTTAAGGCGAAAAAAAGCGGCGGCCTTTTTCCCCTGCTTGTGAATATGGCCGCCCTTGCCCTGCTTGCCGGGGGCTTTTTCCTGCTTTCATCGTTCCAGAGCAGAACAGACACCGTTGCCCGTGAAGGGACAAAGCTATACAGCAGCGACGAACGGGCGCTGATAGAAGAGATACGCCGCGAAACATCAACCAGCATCGAAGAAAAGGAAAATGAAATATCCCTTATTTCTTCAAAACTAAGCGAAGTTGACGCGGCGCTACAGGAACTCCATTCGGACAATCAGGAATTGAAAGCCGAGCAGCAGGCAACCGAGCAGCAACTGCTTGCCCTGCAGGAAGAATACCGCTCCGCCCTTGCTATGCTGCAAGACGAGCGCTCCCGCATACTGGAAGAGGCCCGTATGAAGGAGGCCGAGTTACAGGCTCAGCTTGACGCCCGCACCCGCGAGCTTTCCATTGTTACCGAACAGAGTTCAGCCGCCATCAGCTACGCGCAAGGCGAGCTGGCGCGCATTTCTACCGAACAGGAAAAGGCCGCCGGTGTCGAATCCCAGTTGGGCGCTTTCTTTGCGAACCTTGCCGGGCAGATACGGGAAAATCGTCTTGCCGAAGCGCAGGATACCTTAAAAGCAATAAAGGAATTTCTTTTTACCCCGGCCTTTCAAAGCCTCCGTTCCATTCAGGCAAGAAGGGACCTTTATGCCCGAAACCTTGATTCGCTGGAGCTAATGGTAACTGAAACCCGTAAGAGTCAGGAGGCCCTTGCCGCTTCGGGGAAATTGCCCGACGAGGAAGCGGCCAGGGCCCTTGCCGAATTGCAGGAAAGGTATTCCCAGCAGGAAAAAGCCATTGAAGAACTGAAGCAGTCCCTGGCGGAAGGTTCGGACCTGGGCAAACAGCTTGCCGACTCAAAAAGCCTGAACAGCAGCCTGATGTTGTCCTTGGGGGAAAAGGAGCGGGAAATAGGCTCTCTTAAAACAGTTTCCTCCGAAAAAGACCGTTCAATCGAGGTCTTGCGGTCCGAAAGGGAAGAGCTTTCAAAAGCCGCCGAAGAATTAAGAGGCGAGAACACCCGGATTCAGACCGGCTTGAATAGCGCTAACCGGGAACTTGGCGAACTGCGGCCCAGGGTACAGACGCTCAGTACGCTTAATTCCACCTTGAGCAGCACCATACAGGAATTGACCGATCAGTTGAACCGTCAAAATCCGCAGGAAGAATAGTTACTTGGTTTTCATCACCTCAACGCCGTCCCAGCCCGGGGGCGGCGTGTTGGCGGCATATTCAGCACAGCGGCGGTAGAGATTTTCCGCATTGGGGTCTTTATCGAGCAGCCGGTAGACCTCCTTGAATTTTTCCGCCGCCTCGCGGAAAGAGCGGCGGTAATAGAGTTCCATTCCCGCGTTGTGGACAGGCCATGCCGCCGCTTCCCCGGGGGACAGGGATCGTTTTACTGTGTAGATTTTAACTCCCTTTGTCTTGCCCTTGACCGCCACTGTATCAAGCAGCCTAAAGTAAAGCCCTGGCCCATCCGCCGCTGTTTTTTGCAGTTCAGCATACACGCTTTCGCTAATCAGCATTTCTGCGTGGTAGGTTTTGGTAAGCCCTTCCATGCGCGAGGCAAGATTTACCGCATCGCCAATTACCGTATAGTCCATTTTCCGCTCGCTGCCAATATTGCCTACCGTTACCTCGCCAAAATTGATCCCAATGCCGATATGGAATTCGTTCTTGCCCAGCCGCCGCTGGTTTTCGTTGAAACCGGCAAGGGCATCGATCATATCAAGACCCGATAATACGGACTGCAGGGCATCATCATCGTGTTTTTCAGGCGCACCCCAAAAGGCCATAATCGCATCGCCAATGTATTTATCCACCACTCCCTTGCGGTTGTAGATGATATCCACCTGACCGGAAAAATAACGATTAAGGGAATTTACCAGATCATCCGGGGCCAGCCCTTCGGAAATCGTGGTAAAACTGCGTATGTCGGAAAAGAGAATCGCAAGGCGGCGGTTTTCGCCTACGAGCATTTTTTCAGGCGACGCAAAAAACCGTTCAATTATATCTTTGGGGACATACTTTTGGAATATCTGCCGGATACGCTCTTCTTTCTTTCCGGCCAGCACCGCCTCAAACGCATAACGCTTGATCTGGCTGTAGGCATTGTCAAGCTCTCCAATCATCCGGTTAAAGGTATGGGCAAGATTCCCCGTTTCATCCTGATACTCCACCTCCACCCGCGAGGAAAGATCCGCCGATTCGATGATCTTATCCATGGTCTTTACAATCCGGCCCAGGGGGTTGGTAAGGTGGGCGGCTACCATGATAAGGAGGAGCGATGTAAGGGCAATAGAGATTCCCAGGGTGATAATGGTTTGCAGGCCGATGCGGTTTGCGTCACGGTAAAATACATCGCTCTTTTCGCTGATAATGATGTACCATTGGAAGGGGGTAAAATACGATGCCTGAAAGACCCGTTTTTCGCCGCCGATGACGGCGTTTTGCAGGCCGGTTTTTTCCGCCCGCAGAATATCCATCAGGGGGGCAGCTTCCCCACTTTGTAGTTCCAGGGGGGAACTTGCCATTGCCGCTTTTCCCGCACCGTCAACGGCAAAGATCACTTCGGTATCGCTTAATACAATACTTTGCGCGTATATTTCAAGCGCCTTTTTTGCCGCCGCCGTCATATCTGGCCGCCCGGCATAGTTATTCTCCACCAGTAAAGACCATTGATTAGCGGCGTATTTTTCAAGTTCCCCCAGCTTGAACCCCAAAAGCTGCCGGGCAAGCCTGGTGACACCGTTTACCGCCTGAAAATAGGAGGCGGTTTCCGCAAGGGCAAGCGTAACAATAACCAGGGGGAGAATGACCAAAAACATTTTTAGGCGGATTTTCATAATGCCAGTGTAGAAAATCGGCCTGAAAAACACAAGGGGAACGCTGGTTAAAAAAAACCCAAATTAACTGGCGGATTGGATAGGGACAGCGGATTCACTTGGCACAAAAAAGTTAATCCCGAATTTCGCCATTGTTTCTACGGCGCTCTGCACAAGCAAAGGCCGGATAACCCGCCAGGGCAGGATAATTTCGATATTGCCCTCTGAATAGGGCGCAATCTCATAGGTGTCCCAGTGCAGACCCACGCCGTCTTCGGTAACAAAGAAATTGGTACTTAAATCAGGGTCGTCTGTTAAAAAGATACCCGAGGAAAGGGGCTCGTTGTTGAGCAAGCCGCTGTACCTGCGGAGTTCCCCAAGAATAAGACTGCGCGTTTGTTCCCCCCGGTAATCGCTGAACATATTTTCGATATTTATCACCCGTTGATCGTCAAGATCAACAACATAGTATTTTTTTGAGTAATTACCATGCGCACCGCCGGTATAGAATTCCTTCTCCCGTTCAATCACTATTCCCTGATATTGGGGATTACGTATCGCTATACTTTCCCTGTATTTCCAGTTCATGCTGACTGGAGAGGCATCCCCTGTGCTGGAAACGGCCAATTCCGCGGTACGGTAGACTTCCCGCTGGTTTGTAAGGACAAAATCCTTGTATTCATTATAGGTCTTTCCCGCATACAATATGTTGTTAAGATACCGCGCCTGTTCGGTTGAATATTTTAGTTCAATCAGGGACAGACCAATCTCCAAATGCGGGCTGGCCTTTGGCTGATCCGGAGTCAGCAGAACTGAAAAGGTATAATGATGCTGCTCATATCTGGGAGCCTCTGCCTTTGGAGCGCTGACACATGCCGACATAAACATTGTGAGTAACAATACTACAATAATTATTTGAGGTTTTGTATAATTCATTTTTTCAGTATACTATACCAATGGCGAGAATGCAAGTGGAATGGTTCACCGACACAAATTTTTGGGAAGAGTACGCCCCCATAATGTTTGACGACGCCCATTGGCGGGAAGTGCCGGAAGTGGCAGACGGCGTAACCCGGCTGGCAGGGCTGGACCTGTACGGCAGCGGCGGCAGGGGGCGGGAAGCCCCCCGCGTTCTTGACCTTTGCTGCGGTTTTGGCAGGATAAGCGCCGAACTTGCCCGCCGGGGTTTTACCGTTACCGGCGTGGACATTACCGAAAGCTACCTGCGCACGGCGCGGGAAGACGCCGCCGGTGAAAAACTCGATATTGAGTATCTCCGCTCAGACGCCCGCGATTTCCACCGCGCCGGTTTTTTCGATGTGGCGGTAAACCTCTATATATCCTTTGGCTATTTTGAAAATTCCCGGGACGATTTTACCGTACTTAAGAACGTCCATGAATCGCTGAAAAATGGCGGGGCCTTTATTATGGAAACACTGGGCAAGGAAATCGCCGTGCGGGATTTTGTGGAAGCCGAGTGGTTTGAACGGGCCGGCTGGACGGTGCTGACCGAATACGAGCCTGTTGACTCGTGGACACGGCTTAAAAACCGCTGGATACTGATAAAGGACGGCAGACGGCTGGAAAAAATTTTTACCCAGCGGCTGTATGCCGCCTCTGAACTGCGGCAGTTGCTGCTGGACGCCGGTTTTGTGAACGTTGCAATTTACGGCGATTGGGATGAACGCCCCTACGATCAGCGGGCGGCAAAATTAATAGCCGTCGGGCGGAAGGGGTAGCTGTTATGTGTAATGCTTCAATTTATTGCGATAACGCTGCTTAATGCGTTGATACCAAGACAGGAGGCAATTATTATGGAAAGAACAGTTGACGTACTGGTAATCGGCGGCTGTACGGCGGGCCTGTACTTTGCAGGGCTGATGGCACAGCAGGGCTATAAAACCCTGGTCTGCGACAAAGCGCCGGAGGAAACGCTTGGCACGGAATATGACATTATTCACATTGCCCGGGAACATTTTAAACGCTTCGGCCTGCGCGAGCCGGGGAGCGGCGACAGCGAATATGTGGCGAATTTTACCCAGGGCATACTCCGCTCCGCCCTGAACAACTGGCCAAAACGCAGCCGTATGGATGTACTGGTACTGCGCCGGCGGCAGCTTATCCGGCGCTTGGCATCATGGGCACAGGAGCAGGGCGCGGAAATACTGTACGAGACCCCTTTTGAAAAACCCGTTTTCAACGGTGAAGGCAAACTTGCCGGGGCAGTCCTCTGCCGGGGCGGTGAAGCGCTAACCGTACAGGCCCGCCTCTGCGCCGATGCCTCCGGCATACCCGCCGTACTGCGCACCAGCCTCCCCGCCGCTTACGGCGTTGAAAATTTTGTTACCGGCCCCAGGGATCAATTCTATGTAGTGCTACATTACACAAACCTTACAAACCCTGAAAAAGACAAAGTTGCAATCAACACCACCTGGACGCACTACAAAACCTGGCTTGCCCCCCAGCGCCAGTCAGGCGGCGCGATTATGGGCATCGGGGCCAACCTCTCCTTTGAATACGCCGAGCGTTCCTTTCAGCGTTTTGCCGCGCTGGGCTTTCTGCCCGAATACCGCCTTGACCACATCGAGCAGGGCAGCACCCCCTACCGCCGCCCGCCCTACAGTTTTGCCGCGGACGGCTTTATCGCGCTGGGCAGCGCCGCCTGCATCAGCAACCCCTGGAGCGGGGAGGGCGTACCCTA
>JAITHD010000243.1 GCA_031280155.1 Treponema sp.
AAAAAAGAAAAAAGAAAAGAGCGGGAAGGAAGTAGAAATCTTGGGGAGCAAGCCGGGCAGCCGGAACAAGCCCCAAGCCCCAAGCCCTAGAAAAAACCTTTAGGCGGGGGTAGCTGACATCTAGCTATGTATATTGATAATAACAAGTATTTAATTGTTATTAGTTTTATCTTATGTAGTATTAGTAAGGGGAATGTATGGCTTATATTCGGACGTTGTTTTGGGGCGGCTGAGAGCTGCCGGCGGAATGCCTTATACTATTGGCTTGAAGGTTTTGCCGAGATCCAGGGCTTGATCAACAAGGTCTAATCCTTTTTTAAGGTTTTCCCGCAAACTAAGGAGGGGTTCTGATTTAAACTCCGCTTCACTAGGGAGCAGCAGTTCATAGGCTTTCATATCCAAGGCGTGGGCTAATTTTACCAGGGTTTTATCGCTTACCCACATTCGCCGTCCTTCTATGTCGTTTATGGTTTGCGTTGAAAGCTCGGTTCGTTCCGCGAGTTTCTCTTGGGATAGACCTAATTTTTTTCTTTTCGTTTTTATATTTCCAGACAATACTTTTCGTAATTCTTCCGCTTCATTCATAGTTTCACTATAAAACATTATTATTTTTTTACCACTTGCCTTTACCATGCTTGACCTTTGCTATTGACAATGTTATGGTATTACCAATATATATAATTGTTATTAACAATATACAGCGGTATTATATTTTTATATTATATAAGAGGATGTTATGAAAAAAATCATGATAGCCCTATGGTGCCTTATGGGGGCGTATCTTTCCGCCCAGTCCCAGCAAGAGGGCGATACAATCCGCGCCAAGTTAGCCGCCGTCTTGCAGGAGAGGCGGTATATTTCCGCGGCGGTTATGGGTTTCGTCAACGCCGACGGAAAACAGAGCGCCTTGGGCAGCTATTTCTCAGAAGTTTCCCGGGATTATCTGTCAAAAACCAAAGGCTTGCAGCTTGTTGAGCGGTCTCAGATTAATCAACTGGAATACGAATGGGATTTAAGCGCATCGGGACTGATAGCGGAAGACCATGTAATTGCCCTCGGCAATCTGTTGAGCGCCGACGTACTGATCTTGGGAACCATGACCCGGGTAGGCAGACGAATTGCAATCACCATACGAGCGGTAGATACGAAAACCGGGGTAGTGGTATCCGCCGGGTCCAGCGAACTGACAGGCGCGAAGTATCTGAGAATGTATAACGATATCTTGGAGTAAGACTATGAAAAGGCTTCTTAGCGTTATATTCCTGTCGGCGGTTGCCGGAGAACTTATTGCCGTTCCAGAACCCTTGTGGTATCAGCATAAAGAATCGGTTTACCCTGATGCGGACTTTGTGTCGGCTTTGGGAATCGGACCTACCCTGAAAGAAGCGGAAGCGGAAGCCCTTAAAAATATCGCCCTTTATTTTAAGACTACCCTCAGCGCTCAAAACGAACTTATCTCTCAATACAGCGAGCTGTCCTCTCCAGGGGGCGCTCATGAGGGGAAAAAAATAACGGTTATGAAAAACGCGGTAATCGTAAAAACTCAGGCGGACCTCCAGGGACTTAGGTTTACTCCTCCCTGGTACAACGAACAAAGCGGATCCTGGGCGGTATTGGGATACATTAATAAACAGGAAGCCCGACACCTATACCAAAACCGGATTGCCGCAAATCAGCAGGTAATGGATTCTCTGACCGCCGCAGCCCGAGGGGAAACCGAAAGGCTGTATCAGTACAATTATCTGAAAATCGCGGCTTCCGTCGCTGGTCTGGTAGAAGCGGACTGCCGGGCAATGGCGGAAATAGCCGAAACTCCGGAGGGTTTAGCCGAGATTTTGGGACACACCCGCTCGGTTATCGCGGATTGCCTCAAATTCCGCCTGTCGGTTGTCTTTGACATACAGATCGAAGCGGATCGGCGCGGCCGGATCCGGCAAAAACTCGCCCAAATCCTTGAGAACCAGGGCTATGGAACTGACTCAAACCGGGGAATCTATAGGATAACCGGAACGGTAAGGACTTATGAAGAACCCCTTCCATCGGGCAATTATGTGAGTTCCGGCATAATCTTACAAATGGTGAATAACGAAGGGCTGCTTCTGTTCTCATACAGCGCCGATTATGCCCGGCAAGGGTCCAAAAACTGGGAGACCGCGTATAACGCCGCGTTTCGGGAAATTGAAAAAGATTTGGAAACCAATTTTATTACGCAATTTAACGCCTTTTTAGGCGGTTAAATTATATTTTTTTGTCAATCATAGGAGGATTGCAATGAAAAAAACGCTTTTTGTGTTCCTTAGTATTGGAGCGCTCCTAGCGGCAGGCTGCGCCAGCAGCAATGGGACCAGTTCTTCATCCAAGGGAAATGCCACAGTACCGGCGGAAATCACCCAATGGCGCAATGAACACGACTTGATGCATGGGCTGGGGATTTCAACCTTTGACGACGAGTCTGACGCGATGCAGCAGGCCGCTACCATAGCTCGGCAGAATCTAGCCTCCCTTATGGAGACCGAGGTTGCGGGAATCAGCGAGAACTACGTCAAACGGTCTACTGTCGGAGGCGAATCCGACAAGGCGGCGAAATTTCAGGAAGGAACTAAACAGATTGTTTCCCAAACCCTTAGAGGAGCCAAAATATACGGACCTTACATGAACAATCGGGGATCAACCTATGTCATCATTTATTTAGATGATAATTCTAAAAAAGCCTTTGACAAAAATGTCCACGATATTGCAGACGAAATATTCGCGCCGATGGAAGGCGAACTGAACGAGATTTTGGGCAACAGCTAAGACCAGTTTGAGCAGGGGTTTTTCTCATTGGCGGTTCCGGACTTTCTGGAAACGCCTTTGAGATTGCTGGAAAAATTGCGGAGCCTCACAGTTTTGAGGCTCCTGTTTTTGAAAAATTTCTTAGATCCAGGGAATCAATTTTTTATAAAAATCCTCAAGTTCTTCGAGGAGGTAAAAATCTATGGCTGTAAAGAAAAAAATATGTATAGTCAACCCCGCTTAATAAGGTCAAAGCTCAGTGGTAGCTTCCTGCCTATGGAATAGGCGAAGGCTCGAAAAAATCCACGGATTACACGGATTAACACGGATTGTACCGGTTCTGGGAAACTAAAATCCGTGAAAATCCGTGTAATCTGTGGACCCCATAAAGTTATTCTTAAAGGGAATAACTTTATATAGAGATACTATGTAGAAGGATCATTATGAAAAAATATGTTTTAACCGCATCTGTATTAGGCGCCTTTTTGACGGTTATGTCCTGCGCCGATGGAAAGTACCTCTTGGTTAAGGAGGAATTCCACGAGGCTTATATAAGCGATGCCTCCTATCCTGATAAGCAGAAGGACTGGAAAGCAAAAGAAGAACCGGACTATTTCTACGTTTACGGTTCCAGTACGCCTAACAAGACAGAGGTGATTAACCATGGAACATGGACCGTTGCTCAGGCTAGGACAGCGGCGTTTGATCACGCGATACAACAAATCGTTGCTCATATCAAGTTTGAGGCTGAAGGTACGGATACGAATAGGGTTTCCCGGCAGGGAGCGAACAAGGAACAATCCTTTACGAGCGCTGTGGAGATAAAATCCGCTGGTTCTATAGAGGGTTTAATGCTGGTTCGGACTTATTATGAACGGTATACAATGACCCATAAGAGAAAATCCTATGAGTATGTACGCTTTTGGAACCAGTATCGTATTCATAAGAATTCGGCAGAAAAAGCGAGAAAAGAACTTGACAACAAAGAAGCTACAGACCGTCGGGATAAAAATATGTTTAAGTCTCTTGTCGCTGAATATAGACGTATTGAAGCTCGGCTCAAGCAGCTTGATCGGGATGACCCTGAATATGCATCCCGGTATGAACGGCTCACGGATATAAAAAACAGAATCGAATTTTTGGGATATTATACGGATCATCCGGACGAAGACGGTTATACAGAAATTGTCAACGAGATTAAGAAATCCGCTGACGATTATGAGATGACAAACTGGCTTAAAACCCGGATAACCCAACTGGAACAAGACCTTACTGAGGAGAAAACGAAAAACGCCGTCAGGACCGGAATTGAAGATTCGATGGCGGCGTATACAACCCGGCTCCTGACGGCGTTTCAGACCCTGTTTGAGGATCTTAATAAAAATGAAGACCCCCAGGCTTTGACGGAACTGCGAAACAGACTAGACGAACTGCTCCTAAAGTCTGAATCCTCTAGGACCGGAACGCTTCAAATTGAGAATATCCTGACAGAACTGCAAAACAGACTAGATGAAATACTCAATCCCCCGCCCCCGGGGCTTAGTAAGCCATCGCCTCCCCTTGATAAAAAGCCTTCTCAACCGCCGCCGCCCAAAATCGATCCGGCTGAAGACCCGGAACTGCGGCAGGAGACCGAGGCGGCTGAACTGTTCAGGTTTGTCAATGAACGGTTCCGGGGTGTTACCGTAGGCACCAAAAGACGGTACGACAGCCTCTATAACATAGGGACTGCCGCGGTTGCCCGATGCGCCCAGTATCAACGCAATAAAGATTGGAATAACTTTACTCTGGAAGCCATACAGATATGGAGCATCGCCGAGCGGCTGAGACAGCTAGAGCGTCTGGACTTTGAAATGGGACGCCGGGACTAAAAATCTCTCACGGCGGCGGTAACTATCTTTTCTCCTAGTTATTGCCGCCATTTTTTATCAAAACCGCCGTAAATGGTAAGGGGGCAAGCGGCAAAAAGGACTACTAAAACGTTTTCGTAATTATAGCGGCCTCTGATACAATAAGTCTGTTGTTTTTCATTATTTTATGATAATTATTCGATAAAGTCGTAAAAAAAACGCTTGCGTTCTTGCATGAACCATGATATAGTCTTTTTAACTGGGAAACGAAAACGTTTTCTGCTTATCAGGAGGCAACGTATGAAAAAGATCATAGCAGGTTTGATTGCTGTTATGTGTACGACGGCTATGGGGTTTGGGGGTCCCAAATCAGAGGGACAAAGCGGGGGACAGAAAGTCCAGATTAGGTATCTTGCATGGAACTTGGGAACCCCAGAAGAAAATAATCTGGAACGACGGATGCTTGCGGCGTTCCAAGAGGCTCATCCAGAAGCGCAGCTTACCATATTGGAAGTGCCTCGAAACGCCGACGGGACTAATGGAAGTTATGATAACTATATCAACGCTTTAGCGGCTCAGTCGAATTTGCCTGACGTGTTTATGTGGACCAGCGTTCCCGATACCGCGGGTAAAGGCTGGGCCTACAATATTTCCGAGTACGCCGCAAAAGACCCGGACTACCAGAAGGTTATTTCGGCTCTCAGGAACAGCGCTCAGGTAAACGGTCACGTCTATGCGATCCCGAATCAAGCCCATCTTTACGGTATGGCGGTCAATCTTTCGATTTTTGAGGAATTGAATGTTCCTCCCCTACCTTTCACCTATACCCTTGAGGATCTTCGCGCGCGGATCGCGCAAACAACCACGAATAAGTACAAAGGCATCGATAACTTCGCTATTGAAGACTGGGGACCCTTCACGATTGATTCCAAACTGGGATACGCAACCTTTGACGCCAAGGGATATCATTTCACCAGTCCCGCATACGCTCAAGCTGTCAGTATGTATCGGGATGTAGTAGCCCGCGGGCAGACCGGTAACGGCAATATGATCGATCCCGCGTCGTGGCTCCCGGAAGGAGTAGGCTGGGCATGGGGTGAAGGCTATATCGCGCTTCAGTACGAGGCTACTTGGAACCTGAACGGCTTCGTCAATGGAGAACGTCCTTTCAAAGCGGATCTCATGCCTCTTCCGAATGAAAAAGTCGTGCTGGTGCCTGACTTTATCTATATCGGAGCAAACACCAAACAGCCCGGGCTGGCTTATGAACTTGCTAAGTGGATGGGTTTTGGCGGAGAAGGTCAGAAAAAGCGGGTGGAAATCGCCAAATCCGCAGGGCTCAATCTGAACGG
Source organism: Treponema sp. (assembly GCA_031280155.1). Classification (GTDB taxonomy): domain Bacteria; phylum Spirochaetota; class Spirochaetia; order Treponematales; family Breznakiellaceae; genus JAITHW01. The sequence continues at coordinate 5,978 of JAITHD010000243.1, forward strand.
CATACCCCTTGCGCCGGGGGCATATCCTGAAGTGGATGCCTTCTTCCTACAGAATTATCGAAGTCTGAGAAATTTCACCCAGATTTATCAGATGATTCAGCAAAAACCGCAAAACGTTATTGTCGAAGGATTCAAAGTGGTTCCGGGCTTCAATCTTTCCCGATTTACCGCTGATACCGGCGTACTCGGCAGAGTCGGGGGAACTGAAAAATCTCTCCTCATGAATGAACTGGTTGTGTCGATTGTACGGGGTGAACGGGAACTTGCGGATTACGCCCCGGAAATGGAACGGATCGCCAACAGCGAATACCAAAAAGCCCTTGACTTGATACGGAATAAGTAGATGCATATCATAACGCGCAAAAACGCACTGCTGTTTTCAGCGCTCCTTGGGGCGGCGTTCCTGCTTTTCAGCGGGTTTTCCGCGGCGGCTTACCGGAAAGCGCTCCATTCAGTACCTCAAAGCGAAGCGTTTGTTGAGCGTTATTATGATTACGCTGGGTTTCTTCCCCGTTCATCTGGGGAAGGGATCCTTGGGGCGGAATTTTCAGAGGGACTTATCTGGAAAGCCGGAATTCCGCCTAGTCCAGACGAAACAGCGGAAGAACAATCAGCGCCGGCGGTTTCTTCTGAAGTATCTCTGGTGGAATTTGACGTTGAGGTTCCCCAAACCGGTGAATACACCCTGACAGTCGAATATGCCCCAATAAATGAAAGCTATGAACAGAATCTTTTTGACCTTTCGGTAAATCAAGAAAAGCCGGACTTAGAAACTACCAATATATCTCTTCCCGTGTTTTATCGGTTTACGACATATAGGTTTGCGAAAAATTCCAAAGGCAATGATATCTATCCTGAACAGGTCATGCTGCGGAATCGGCAGCGTATTGTACTGAGGACAGGAGCCCAGACCTACAAAACAGACCCCCTTAAATTAACTTTAAACCAAGGAACCAATCATGTTGGGTTGCGGATGCAGGAAGGCGCGGTGACCCTCTATGGCATAGTCCTTACCAAACCCGGGGATCCTCTGCCTTCATACGCGGAATATCGGGACCTCCGTCCGGGACCCAAAGGGGAAACTGGTTTTATTATTGAAGCGGAACGATTTTATTACAAAAACAAAAGCGCTATCGGGGCGGTGAATAATCCATCATATACCGCGTCTCCATATACGACGCTGGCGGTAGAACTCAATACGATTGATCCCAAAACATATAAAGATCATCTTGATACGCTGGCGTATTTTGTGGATATTCCCCAATCAGGATATTATACTATTGGACTGAAAACTACTATGCCGGGAAAGACGGATTCTCCGGTATTTTTAGATATTGAAATCGACGGCGCAATACCCTTTGCGGAATTCAAAGAAGCAAAGCTGGGGTTTTCCCGGTTTATGGAAAATCATTGTTTTACTGAATATCCCGTGTATTTTGAACCCGGAGTGCATGAAATCGCATTGGTGATTAACGGCTCTCGATATCAGAAGGCAAGCGGAAAACTGCGGATTGTAGCTGACGAAATCAGCGATCTGAGCGTTGGGCTGCGTAAAATCACCGGCAACAACCAAGACCCGAATCGGGAGTGGATTATTGAAGATTTTCTGCCTGATATGATTCCCGCAATGGAACGGTGGAAAAAGACCATGGAAGAAGTTGAACAGGAACTGCTGATTCTGTCAGAAGGCAAAACCACCGAAGAGGTCAATAAACTGCGGGTGTCTCTCAAACAGTTGGAAAAACTCATAAAAGAACCGAATAAAGTTCCCTACCGGCTGACAGTCCTTTCTGAGGGGGAGCGGTCTATTCTGCAAACCCTTTCACAAGCGGTGCTTACCATAACCAGTCAGTCTTTGGGGCTTGATCAAATCATAGTCGGCGCTGAAAGCTCCGGGCTTCCAGTGGTGAAACCGAATGTTTTTTTCAGTCTTGCTGAAACCGCGGTCCAGCTTGCCGCAAGCTATCAGGAAAAACCCGGGACCAAAGGGGATTCCCAAGGGATTGACGTGTGGGTCCTGCGGAGCCGCCAATATGTGGATGTTCTTCAGAGTCTCACAGACGAGGGGTTTACCCCGGCAACGGGAATTAGGGTTAATTTTTCACTCATTACGGACCAAGGCAAACTGACCCTTGCCAACGCCGCTGGAAGACAGCCTGATGCGGTGTTGGGAGTTGACCACTTCTATGTAAACGATCTTGCGGTTCGGGGTTCTCTTACGGATTTGCGCCGGTTTCCTCATGCCTTGGATACGATTAGGCAGGCTGCCCCTGGGGCCTTGGTTCAGATGATTATTGACGACAAGCTCTACGGGCTGCCGGAATCACAGAATTTGTCTCTTCTCTATTATCGGACTGATATTTTTGACGCTTTCGGCTGGAAAGTCCCTGAAACCTGGGATGAAGTATTGCTGATGCTGCCGGCATTGGCCCGAAACGGCATGAATTTTTATCTTCCCTTAGCGGCGGCGTCTTCTTTTAAAGCCTGGGATACGACAATGCCCTTTTACGCCCAGTTAGGAGCAAAAATCTACGCCGAAGGAGCGAGAGGCACCGTAATCGACAGCGACGAAGGCATCGCCGCGATGAAATTTATGACGAATTTGTTTAAAATCTATGGTATGCCTTTGCAGGTAGCGAGTTTTTACAATGATTTCCGAGCCGGCAGAATTCCTATCGGTATTTCAGATATTGGAGAATATGCTCGTCTGAGTTTCAGCGCTCCTGAGATTGCCGGACGCTGGAGCGTGGCCCTTATGCCCGGAATGGCGAACACCCAAGGCGAGATAGAACGATGGTCTACCTGCCCGAATAAAGCGGATTGCATTTTTGAGGCTTCCCCCAAAAAAGCGGAAGCCTGGGAGTTTATCCGCTGGTGGCTTTCAGAGGAAACTCAACAGACCTATACAGAGAAACTCCAGAATATGTATGGTCAAGAATTTTTGTGGATAAGCGGCAATGTGGAAGCCTTAAAGCAGCTTCCCATACCAGAGCGGCATCGGGAACAGATTGTTAAACAGCTTGGATGGCTTCAGGACGCCCCAAGAATTCCCGGGGGCTACTATACTGAACGGGAAGTTTCCAACGCCTTTAACCGGATCATCTACGACGGCATGGACGTCCGCAGTTCAGTGGACGAAGCCTCGGTTGTTACCAATCGGGAAATTCGACGGAAACTGGAAGAATTCGGCTACTTGAACCCTGAGGGATCAGTGCTTCGGGAATATGTGGTTCCCACGATTGACGGGGTGCGGCGCTGGTTTAGAGAAACCGAAGGGATGGGACTATGAAAAAACCCCGAAACCATCAGAGACCGGATATGCGAAACGGCACGGCTTACGCTTTTATGTCAGGATATCTGATTCTTTTCCAAGCCTTTATTATTATTCCTGTACTTGCAGGGGTGGGTATGTCTTTTACCTATTTTAATACGATTCAGCCGCCTCATTTTGTGGGGCTTAAAAATTACATTGATCTCCTCACCCAAGACCTCATCTTCATGCAGAACGTTATTCCCAACACGATCCAGTTTTCACTGTTTGTCGGGTTTGGGGGATACGCCTTAGCCTTTGTTCTTGCCTGGCTTTTGGCTCAGATTACCCGAATTCCTCGGACTATCTTGGCTATCGTGATTTATTCACCCTCTCTGACTTCAGGGGTGGTGATGTCGGTTATCTGGAAAACCATGTTTTCCGGCGACGCTTACGGGTACGTCAACAATATTCTGCTGAATCTCGGATTAATTGATGCGCCGATTCAGTTTCTCCAGTCCCCGGATTACCTCATGCTTATCATGATCATCGTGTCTATCTGGAACAGTATGGGCATCGGGTTTCTTGCGATGCTGGCGGGAATTCTCAACGTCAATCCAGAACTCTACGACGCAGGGGCTATCGACGGCATCCGAAACCGGGTACAGGAGGTCATGTACATTACGATCCCGTCGATGAAGCCTCAAATGCTGTTCGGCGCGGTAATGGCGGTAGTAAATACGTTTAATGTGTCCTCTATCGGGGTGCAGCTTTCAGGACAGAATCCAACCCCTCAATATGCGGGACAATTAGTGGTTTCTCATATTGAAGATTTTGGATTTATCAGATATGAGATGGGCTATGCCGCGGCAATATCCGTGGTGCTGCTCATATTCGTGTACAGTATTTCTAAGGCAGCCTTCAGGCTGTTTCAGGATAAGGATTAGGAGGAAATTATGGCGGCTTTTTCAAGAACCCAAATGAACCCCGATTCGTTTCATCATTCTCAGATTAAGTTTTATCTTGCGCTGCTGCCGATAGCGGTGTTTATGCTTTTTCCGATTATTTACATTTTTTCTACCGCTTTTAAGCCTATGGATGAATTGTTTCTCTTTCCGCCGCGTTTTTTTGTGCGCCGTCCTACGCTGGATAATTTCCGAAAACTCCTGGAGCAGACGAAAACAACGATTCCAATGTCCCGTTATTTTTTGAACAGTCTTATTATAACCGGCGCAGTTCTCCTGTTTTCGCTGTTCTTTTCCAGTATGGCTGGATACGCCCTGTCTAAGCTCAAGTTTCGGGGTAAAAAACTCTGGTTTGAGATAAATCAGCTTGCGCTGATGTTCGTTCCCGCATCCATAGCGATTCCTAAATATCTGGTAATTGAAAAAATCGGGATCATTGATACGATGTTCGCCCATATCCTGCCGGTTATGGCTATACCGGTGGGTCTGTTTCTGGTGAAACAGTTTATCGATCAAGTGCCGGATTCGCTCATTGAAGCGGCCCGAATCGACGGCGCCGGAGAATTTATGATTTATCTTACTATTGTGGCGCCGATTATCCGTCCCGCTTTGGCAACAGTAGCTATTCTGTCGTTTCAAGCAGTGTGGAATAATATGGAAACTTCTCAGTTTTACATAAACGCCGAAAGTCTGAGGACTTTTGCGTTTTATATGAATACCTTAGCTTCAGGCGAAGGGGGCGCGACCATTGCGGGACAAGGGGTAAACGCGGCGGCGTCGCTGGTCATGTTTTTGCCGAACCTCATTATTTTTGTCTTTCTGCAAAGTCAGGTAATGAGTACCGTAGCTCATTCAGGAATTAAATGATGCGTAATCACCTAACTTTCGGCGGACTTTGTATATTTATACTCCTGTGGGGTTTTCCTCAAAAGCATTACGCCGCGCCGTATCATTCGTTTATGATTGATAGAGACGGATTTTACCGGTATGCGCCGACCCTTTACGAACCGTCTCATGTGGTAAATTTCGATATTTCCGGGGTAAACGATATGTTTATTGATAAAAAAGACCGTATCTACATAGCCCGTACCGGCGGCGGCAGCCCGGAGGTGCTGGTTTTCAACGCTGACGAAACATTTGCCTCCAGTATCGGCGGCGGAATTCTCCGAGGCGCTTCCGGGGTTTTTGCGGATCCTGAAGGCTTTATCTATGTGGCTGATGATGTCAGTTCCGCAGTGTTTGTGTTTTCTCCTGAAGGAACCGTTATACGAAAGATTGAACGTCCGGTTTCACCGCTTTTCGGCGCGAAAACCCCGTTTAAGCCGATAAAACTGGCGGCAGACCGGCAGGGAAACATTTATATTCTCGGGGAAGGCAGCACAAACGGCATTATTCAGCTTGATCGGGAAGGTGAATTTCTGGGGTATTTCGGCGTGAGCATCGCTAGAATAAGCCTTATCCGGCGGCTACAGAATCTGCTTTTCCCGCCGGAAATGATGGCGAACTTCATCAGAACCCAGCCTTCGTCTATGACTAACATTGGGATTGACGACGACGGACTCATCTATGCCACAACCAAAGGGGACACCCTGGAACCTCTCAAGAAGATCAATGTAGCGGGAAAAAATCTGCTGGACGATTCTCTTGCCCAACTCTACGGCGAACCTGCGCTCCTTTCCCTTGAATCGGTAACAACCGACAAGTACGGCAATATGTACGTCCTGTCAAGTTACACCGGGCATATTATTATTATGGATAGTCAAGGCGACGTGGTAGGGATTTTCGGCGCGAAAAGCGAGCGGAATGCCGAACTCGGACTTACGGTCAGTCCGGTGGCAGTAGGAATCAACTCAAACCAGACTATCTATATCGCCGATAAAGGAACCGGACAAATTCAGGTCTTTACCCCTACACCCCTCACATGGACCCTCTTTTCCGCGCTTGCCCTCTATCGAGAAGGCAGATATGTGGAAAGCGAAGACCTTTGGCGGCAGACCCTCACCAGAAACGCTACAGTAGCGGTGGCGTATAACGCTATCGGACTGTCTTTGACCAAAAAAGAACAGTATCCCGAAGCCTTATCCTATTTCAAACGGGCAAATAACCGAGAGTCTTATTCTGCCGCGTTTTGGGAGGTCCGGCAGCGGTTCCTTATGGGAAATCTGCGTTATGCTGTCACAGCCCTGGGGGTATTTTTATTTCTCAGACTGATTTGGAATCAGCTTAGGCGGCGGACTTCCTGGCTTGACGGCTATTACCGCGCCGCAGAAACTCTGAGCGCTTCTCTGGCGGTACGGAAATTGCGGGAGATAACGTTGGTGTTCCGGCATCCGGTGAATGCGTTTTATAATCTGTCCCATGAAGGAGCGGTGCCGATCCCCGGGGCTTGGGCCCTCGTGATCCCCGCTGTCGGACTCGTGCTTGCCGGGGATTACGCAACAGGATTCGTCTTTAATGAGGTCAATACCGGCGCGGGCTATATGTACAGTCCTATCCGTCAAATCATTATCTATGCCGCAGGGTTTCTGCTTTTCGTACTGTCCAATTTTCTGATCGCTTCGATTACCGACGGACACGGCAGTCTTGCCCAAGTGTTTCGCGGCGCAGCCCTTGCCCTTGCGCCGGTAACGTTTTTATACCTTCCGCTGATCCTGCTCTCTAATGTTCTGACCTTGCAGGAAGTGTTTCTGTTTACCTTTGCCAGATCGTTTATTTTCGGGTGGACCGGACTTTTGATTATCATTATGGTCATGCAGATTCATGATTTTGATTTTTCTGTAGCTCTTTGGAATATCGCTCTTACTCTTTTTACAATGGTTATTATTTTTGTTGTCGCCATGGTCATCTATATTCTGGGCAAGGCTGCGGCGGATTTCTTTATAGCTCTCTTTGAGGAGGTTTTTAACCGTGTATAATCTGCGGTCTATGCTGTTTTGTCTTGTTTTTACCTGCATAACCGGCTTGTTCTGCGTAACAGCGCTGTCCGGCAAGTTTACCAATCCGGGAACAGACGGTCCGTCTAACCAGCTTTTTTCTATTACCGGCGCTTTTACCCTTATGGCGGAACATGAACATCTGGCGCTCTATCTGAATGAACAGAGTCTTGCGATACGGCTGCTCAATAAGCGTACCGGCTATATTTGGTCTTCTGATATAGACGATTTCGGAGAAGATTATCTTAACGACCGGTGGAAAGGGTTTATCAATTCTGGAGTAACTATAGAATATTTTCTTGCCCGTAGAAATACCGCAGGCAGAACCGCTATCGACCGTACCGCTACAGAAGAAAGTTTTCTTGAAAGCGGTTTTTCCGCCGCTGCGGTTACAAAAATACCGAAAGGCTTCCGGGTCCGGGCTGTCTTCGGCAATTCAGGGATCGGCATTTCCTATGAAACCCTGCTCACCGAAACAGGCATTGAAACTGCGCTGAATCCTGAAGATATAGAGGAGACTGAAAGCGAGCGGATTGTATCAGTACAATTTTATCCTTTTCTCGGGGCGGTCCGGCATGGAACCCAGCAGGGTTACTTTGTACTTCCTGACGGCGACGGTTCTCTGATCCGGTTTGACCGGGTGTATACCAATATTACCCGGAATTATCAGAAACGTTATTTCGGCGCTGACCGCGGCATAAGTCCAGTCCCGGAAGATGCTTTGGGATTTACCTTCAAAGAAAGCGAACAGTTAAACTATCCCGTGTATGGTATTGTTCATGGTATTCACGCAAACGCCCTAGTGAACGAAATACTATCCGGCGCGGCTTTTGCGGAACTGCTGGTATACCCTGCGGGAGTGCGGACTAATTACTATTTTATTTCCAACCGGTATCTCCTGCGGCAGCCCTATACCTACATTGTTTCTACTGGAAATCAGACCACCATGCTTACGCCGGATCGGGCGAATATCAGAATTCGGGAGGGGATCACCGTACTTGAGGAGGAGCGGGCTGATTATGTGGGAATCGCCCAAACCTACCGTAAAAATCTGCTGGAACAAGGTTTGCTCAGAGCCCGGATCAAACCGGGAGAACCGGATATCCCCCTCTATTTGAACGTCCTTGCAGGAGCCGCTAACGAAGGCATCTTCCGCAACAACCCTATTCTGATGACCAGTATCCCAGACCTTTCGGCTATTACCGCAGACCTGAAATCCAGGGAAATCGGGAATCTTCAGGTGCGGTACTGCAATATGTGGCGCCGGGAACTGTCCGGTTCTGAACAGGACCGCTACGCCCTGTGGCCCGGGGCGGGAAGTCTAGGAGAACTGCGGGAACTAGACCGGCGGCTTCGGGAAACCGGAGGGCGCCTCATTATCGACGCATATCCCGGCATAGCCTTCAGCAGGATCAGAGGACTCGATCTTAAAGAAGAAGTAATCCGCAACATCAATAAACAGTATCTTATCGAAACCGCCCGGCACGGCGCGGTGACCAAAGCGTATCATAACCTGAATTCCGCCGGAACTGTGAAGCTGCTCCTGAAAGACGCGGAA
>JAITHD010000161.1 GCA_031280155.1 Treponema sp.
CGCAGCTTTTCATCTCGATTCTGCCGATATTGGTTATCTATCCTTTCCTCCAGCGGTATTTTGTGAAAGGAATTGTCGTCGGATCCGTTAAAGGCTGAGAATACGCCGCTTTTCGAGAGGATTTTGATGCTCTGAGGTGTGTTTTTTCTCCCAAAGCGTCAACCTTCATGCGTCAAACCCCGATGACCAGTCATAATTTTCGGGATATACTATATTAATGAAAGAATTGCACCGTCTAAGAACTAAAATAATCCTCCCGGTAGTAATCTATCTCATCGTGATCGGCATTGGAAGTAATAGTTTCCTCTACGCCTATCTGCTGCAAACCGTATCTACAAAGGCGGAACATCTGGATCGGATCTATCTGGAAGGCGTACAGGTCAGACTGGATCGGGATTTTGCGGAACTTTTTTCCCTTGCCGCGCTGTGCGCCAATGACCCGCTGGTAGTCTGGACCATATCCCGAGGGGATAGGAATTCTCAGGAAAGACTACGGGACTCCATAAAAGTTCAGGACAAACTGAGCGCGTACCTTCAGGCAAGCCCTGTCAGCTCTTATGTGAATAAACTCATCCTCTGGGACGAAAAAGACCTTTTTGTTCAGATTCAGGGACGGGGAATTGGAGAGCCTAATGATTATGCGCGTCTTCAGGGGCTGCCGCTTTACACCCAGTACAAGCGGGGAACCGGATGGCGTACCGGTTTCGGACCTCCGGTTACTGCGCTGACCCAGCGTCCTGACGCATACAGTATATTCTTTCCAGTTCAGGGCTACAATAACACTCCTGAAGGCTTTATCTATCTTGAGGCGGGACTTGATATGATTATCGCGGTTTTCAAGGAATACGGTATGATGCCCGGACTTTCGGCGATTACCGAAAACGGAAACGTTATCTCTCCTGCGGGACTGCTTGAACCGTCAGAGCCTCTCTGGATTTCCCATACTGACGGACTTAGGTTCAGACGGAATCGGCGGAATTTCCGGCTGGATATGCAGCCCTTGGAAAACGCCGCGCTTTTCCTCCGCAATGAAGTAGATATAACTGAACTGCGCCGAGACGATAGGGATATATTCTACACGGTTTTGGTGGCGATCCTCAGTTCCCTTCTGGCTGCGGCAGGCTTGGCGCTGACCCTCTCCTATACGTTGACAAAACCCATCCAGCATCTGGTGAGCCGGATTAAGAAGATAGGGGACAATGATTTCTCGTATGATCCGGTAATTGAGCGGAGTCCTGATGAAATAGGACAGATTGGTCGAGCGGTAAATGAAATGTCCGGAAGTATTGCTAAACTGCTTGAAGAGATGGAAGCCCGTTTCAGACAGCAGAAGCGCACTGAAATTGCGCTGCTCCAAACCCGAATTAATCCGCATTTTCTCTATAACACCCTTGATTCAATTCAGTGGATGGCGAAAATCCAAAAAAACACCGGCATTGCGGACCTTACCAGAAGTCTCATCAACCTGCTCAGAAATATTGCCGGCGGTTCCGGTGATTTCATCACCTTGGGAGAAGAACTGTGTCTTCTCGAAGATTACGCGGCGGTTATGTCTATCCGTTTTATGGGTATCTTTGAACTGGTCAACCGCATTGACCCTGCGCTGTATTACTATCAGATACCTAAGCTGACTCTCCAGCCTTTAGTGGAAAACGCTATTCTTCACGGCATTGAACCTTCCGGAGGGTTCGGGTCTATTGTACTTGAGGCGAGGCTTGCGGAGCCGTATCTGATAATTACCGTAGAAGATTCGGGAATGGGGATGAGCGCCGAGAAGCTTCAGAGTATTCTCACCCAAAAAGCCGGAAATACCGGAACCTCTCTGAACACTATCGGGGTGATGAACGTCCATGAGCGGCTGAGACTGGTATATGGAGAATCCTGCGGTCTCAGTTTTGAAAGTGAAGAAGGACTGTTTACCCGCGTTACTGTACGGATATACTTAAAGGAAGAAAAGAAACCATGTTCCGAGTGCTGCTGATAGATGACGAACCGATTATTCTTTCAGGGATAAAACATCTGATTGATTGGGAAAAGAAAAACTGCGTCATAGCCGGAACCGCTTCTACCGGCGCTGAAGCGATCAAGCTGCTGGAATCTCTGAAACCAGACATGGTAATCTGCGATATTGGGATGCCTGATATTTCGGGTTTAGAGGTACTGAAAAAAGCCAACCGCGAAACCCCTGAAGTCGTATTCATTATGCTGACGAATCATCAGGACTTTGATCTCGCCCGGGAATCCCTGCGGAACCGGGCGGTAGAATATCTTTTAAAGAATAAACTTGAGCCCTCAGAACTGGAAAAAGCCTTAGACCTTGGGGTAACTGAATGGAAAAAACGGAACGCCCTCAATCGGCTTGCTTTGGGGGATCCTTCTTTGAGAACAAGTCCGTCCAATCTTATCAGTATTGCGGCGCTGAAGCTGGTGGAAAACAGAACCGAGCCGTTCCCCCAGGACAGCGCCGCAATACTCAAAGCCGCCGGTATGTTGTCTCGGTTCGCGGCAGGATTTATTTTTCTGGATTACTCGGTTTTTCCAGATTATACCCAGCTTCCAGAAAAAGAAATCCTTACGCTTTTTCATTGGCAAGAGGAAATTACTCGCCGGCTTACCACGTCTTTTTTCCCGAAAAGTCTGATTCTCTCTCCTGCGGAACCTCCTTGTCAACGGCTGATCTTATTTATGTGGGAACTCCCGAAAGCGGAATGGGATATTCGGGCGGGCATATTCAGAGAGCGCCTGAAAAAGACCTCAACCCAAATTACGCGGCTCAGTCTTACTGTCGTTTTTTCGGATCTGGCGGAAGACCCTGTCGATCTAGCATCTTGGCGGAACAACTTACCGGTTCAAGGCATACCGGTTTCTCCTCGGAAAGAAACGCTGACAGGTCATGCTGAAATCATTGATAAAGCGAAACAGTATATTCTGGATAATATTGAACAGCGCATCATGCTTCAAGACGTGGCAAATCATGTAGGGATTTCTTCGGGCTATCTTTCTACGCTTTTCAAAAAAGAGTTCAATCAAAATCTTATGGATTATATTAATATGATAAAAACAGAACGGGCTTGTACGCTTATCCGTCAGGGAAAATACAAAATCTACGAAATTTCCTATATGCTTGGTTTTGAAAACGCCTATTATTTTACCCGAGTATTTCGCCGTCATACAGGATTTTCTCCTTCAGAATACCAGAAAAAATCTGGAACCGAGAATAAAGGAATAATCTTTTGAGTATCTATATTGAAGCGCTTGTAATTTATGGACTTCTCTTTTTCCGGGGCGCGGTTTTCACTGAGGATTATCCGTCGGTTCTTGCGTTTTCAACAAGCCGGGAATTGATACGGCTTTTTACCTATACAATACCCGGACTTGCCCTTATCTGGTATTTTTTGTGCAAAAGACAAACTGAAGAAGCGGACATACCTAAACCCGGTTTCGCTGATTTGAGGGCTTTTATGGTATGCCTTCCCGGACTGATACTGGCAGGGTTCGGAGTTTCTAGTTTAGCGTTTCTAGGGGAGCATATATTTGGCGGTTCTATCGGTCTTCCTCAAAGTCCGCTGGTAAAAGCCCCTGAGAGTTTGTCGGCATGGCTGGTTCTGGGGGCGTCCTGCTTGGGAACCGGTTATTTGGAAGAAAGCTATTTTCGGTTGTATCTATTGCGGCGGCTGAAACAAGCCGGACTTACACAAGGAAAAAGTATCTTTTTTGCAACCCTGCTCTTTTCGTGGTGCCATCTCTATGAAGGACCCTGGGGAGTTTTGAATGCGGTTCTTGCAGGACTGGGTTTATCTCTTGTGTTGGTGAAACAGCGAACCTTTCACGGCATTGCTTGGTCTCATGGGGGATATAACGCTTTTGTATATGCCTTAGCGTTGTTTTGAGCAATGGTATTTCGATATACCAATATAGAGAATTTTGCAGGATTAGTTTTAAGCCATGTTTCTGCACAACAATTAAATGCCCCCGGATAAGCGCTTCCGGCAAATGCGCCGCTGTGACCTAGCCGAATAGAAGCCAAGTCCGCCATGGACGGAGGGAGTTCTCTTTTTTATATTTTTATATATTCTATTGTATTTTTTATTCTATTTAATATATCAGGAGGCAACGCAAAAATCAAATAAAAATTATCAAGGGTTTTGTTTTTTGCCGATAAAAAAAAGAAAACTCCGCCTTCAATGGCGGGGTTTCAAAAAGAGGAGAAAGAACCATGAAAAAACAGGTCTTCAATCCCTATTTGCCTGAGTGGGAATATATTCCTGACGGAGAACCCCGGGTTTTCGGGGAAAGACTGTACGTTTTCGGCAGTCATGACCGGTTCAACGGCGAAAAGTATTGCCAAAACGACTATGTGTGCTGGTCCGCGCCGGTAGGGGACCTGTCCTGCTGGGGGTACGACGGCGTGATATACCGGGCGGTCCAGGACCCGCATAACCCGGAGGGGAATATGCGGCTGTTCGCCCCTGAGGTGGTTCAAGGTTCTGACGGCGGATACTACCTGTACTACGGGCTGTCCTCCCGCAATGCGGTTTCCGTTGCCCGATGCGGCGTTCCAAACGGGAACTATGAATTTTTAAGCGATGTGCGCTACCCTGACGGAACCGTGTTAGGCGAAAAGCCCGGGGACCGGCTGCAGTTTGACCCCGGAGTTTTGGTTGACGGCGACGGAACCGTGTTCCTGTACACAGGGTTTTCGCCAGGAGAGGAGCTGCTTGGAATTATGAAACAAACCTTGGGACCCAGGATTGCCGGTGAAGGCGGGACCGTTGCCGAACTTGAGCAGGATATGAAAACCGTTAAAACCCCGCCGGCGCCGCTGATCCCCGGCTGGCAAAACGCGCTTGGCACAAGTTTTGAGGGACACGAGTTCTTTGAAGCCTCATCAATCCGGAAATTCGGCGGGACCTATTACTTCATATATTCTTCTGTCCTAAGCCACGAACTATGTTACGCCACAAGCAATTATCCGGATCGGGATTTCAGGTATCGCGGGATACTCCATTCAAACGGCGATATAGGAATTGCCGCCTCCGGGGAAGCAAAAAATTTCTGGGGCAATAACCACGGCTCTATCGCGCACATAAACGGAGCATATTACATTTTCGGACACCGGCAGACAAACGCCCACGAATTCAGCAGGCAGGGAGTTGCGGAAAAACTTGTCGAAGCCGGGGACGGGGGCTTTATGCAGGCGGAAATGACCTCCTGCGGTTTGAACGGCGGTCCCTTGACCGGCGCCGGGACCTACAGCGCGGGTATTGCCTGCAACCTGAAAAGCGCCTCCGGGGTATGCAGAACAACCGATGCGTCGAAGGAAAAACACCCCTTTATAACCCAAGACGG
>JAITHD010000038.1 GCA_031280155.1 Treponema sp.
GTATCCGCCTATTTATTGCGATCAAGACCTGCACATTTTAGGTCGTCTTGTTGCGGTTATCCGCTCTTATTGATATGGCTAAAGGCAGTTGTTTTCTTTTTCTAGGTCCTGAAATCGGCGAGAAACAAGACGCTATCGCCGAGATCAGGTCTCGGTTATGCAAACAGTCCGGCAGGGCATATGTTGAAGAAACGTCGTTTTACGCTGGAGAGACTCCGGTATCAACAATGGTTTCTGTGTTGCAGAATGCTTCGCTTTTTGCGGACACTCGGTTGATTTTGATTAAAAGCGCGGAAGTTCTTAAAAAAAAGGAAGAAATTGAATTGCTTGGGGCTTATCTGGCGCATCCTCAAGACGATACGACGCTGATTCTCATATCTGAAGCGGTGAGTTTGGCAAAAGCCCTTGAAACGCCGGTTCCTTCCGGGAATAAGCGTATTTTCTGGGAACTTTTTGAGAATCGGAAGATTGATTGGGTGCGTTCTTTTTTCAAACGCCCTGGTTATCAGATCAACGAAGACGGAATCGAGAGGATTCTGGAAATGGTTGAAAATAACACTGAAGCCCTCAGGCAGGAATGTTCTCGGCTCATGCTGTTTCTCGGCAAAGATAGGACTATTACCGGCGAAGACGTGGAAAAATGGCTTTCTCATACCAGAGAAGAATCGGCGTTTACGCTGTTTTCCCGTATTGCTGAAGGAGACCTTGCCAAAAGTCTAACGACCCTCCATACGCTTCTTATGGCAAAAGAATCGCCTCCTGCTATATTAGCAGGGCTTGTATGGTGTTTTAGAAAACTTCGAGATTATGACGCCTTGGTTGAATCCGGAGAGGCTGACGACCTTGAGTTCAAGAAGATCGGTCTGGGGTCTTCCAAATCCCGGAAGGACTATGAGCAGGCAAGCCGACGGTATAACGCAAGAGCCGCAGACGCCTGTCTTGCGTTGACCGCTGAATTCGACATACTCGTCCGTTCCAGCGGCACGGGGCTGGAGACTATCTTGATGGACTTTTATCTGTACAAGATTCATCAAGTTCGTTGATAACTCCCCAGTCCTCAAGACTGGGGATTCTTACTTGAACGATATTGTCAGGGGATAATAGCTTGGTTTTCGCAAAAACTTCTTTTAGGGAGCTTTTGCGGTGGTTCCAATCCAGGCTCCCGGTCTTATCGTATCTCCATAAGCGCGGAATACCGTGGGTCCCAGGGTATTTTTAGAGGTATTATGCAAGCCCACAGATAAAAAATCCTGCGGATTTTTTGAGCCGTAAAACCCTAGAAAAAACCTTTAGTCCTGGAGATATAAGGCGCAACAAAAAAATTGGTAACAACATCCTTGACCACTCTGATTGCTTTGTTGTATAGTAAAAAAGTCGAATAGACTTACCCACGCGGCGTGGGAAAGTAACGTCTATGGATATGGCGGCGCTGGCTCTTGATAGCGAGAGTGAAACCGCCGTAGAAACACCTGCTTAGAAAAAAGAAAAAGCGGGAAAGAAGTAGAAATCTTGGGGAGTAAGCCGGCAACCGGCCCAAGCCTCAAGCCCTAGAAAAAGCCTTTAGGCTGGGGTAGCTGACTAAGTAGACTATTCCTATGAACGGTTATACACACATGGTTGTAGGCGGACTTTGCGGAGGTCTTCCTGTTGCGTTAAGCATAGCTGAACAGAAACTGGGATTTCCCATAGCCGGACATGCTCTATATCCTTTTGTAGGGATTCTGCCGGCAATAATAGGCGCTTTAGGTCCTGATATTGATATGCCGAACAGCAAAGGAGGCAAAACTGTACGGGCTTTTTTAAAAACCGCCGTGACCTTTTCAGGGGTTATTGTGTTGATTTTGTCTATTTATGTATGTATCGGCGTTAAATCAGAGAACGCAGTTGATGTTCTGATCCCATGCGCTATCTTTTTCGGTTTATCCTGCTGTACAACGATGTTTGTAACTAAATGCAAGCATCGACAGGAAACCCATAGCGGTCTTGTTATGCTGATATTGTTATTGCCGAATATTTACATTGTACGTTTTACGCCGGCAGGCTTATTTACTAGTGTACTCCTCAGCGGGTGGTCAGGGTTTTGCATCGGCTGGTTGAGTCATCTTCTAGCGGATTCTTTTAACAAAAAAGGGGTGCCTTGGCTCTATCCGTTTAGTAAAAAATATTTCCGCCTCAGCAGCTTTGTAACCGGAACCCAGGGGGAAACAATGTTTAGAAATTTTTGTATTGTTTTATTTGTAACCGTCTATGTGGTTCTCATACTCAGCAGACTGCCCCCTATAAAATAGAGACTTCCAGTTCTGCGCTTCCTGATTCGGAGCGCCCCTGCTTCGACGAAATCCCGCATAAAAATAGGTAAGAAAATCTAGGAATTACGGAAATTCAGAACTAGGCGGATATATCCGCAACAATCAGCGTAATTCCCGGACGCTTCGGCGGGTATTAATCCTCCAATATCGATGCGATTCGGATAAGCACCTTATCCCGATCCAAGGGTTTAACGATGAAGCCTTTCGCGCCGATGGAAATCGACCGTTTAACCATGTCTTCCTTGCCTAAAGCGGAAACCATCATCACTACCGCGTTTTTGTTAATAGCCATTACCTTTTCCAAAGCGGAAATTCCGTCCATTTTCGGCATAGTAATGTCCATTGTAACCAGATCGATATTCTGAAATTCTTCCTTATATACCTCTAATCCGACCGCGCCATTAGGGGCAATCCTCGCTATCTCAAAACCGTCGGAAATGAGAATCTGACTAAGCTGCTTGGCTATAAACGCCGAGTCGTCAACTATCAGAACCCGATAGGGTTTGCCGTTCGCTTTTACTCCGCACATACCTTTACACTGCCCTTTGACAACTTCCCCCATGCCTCAAGGCTGGGGATTCTTGCTTCGACGATACATGCTTGGGCATAGCTTGGTTTTCGCAAAACTCCCTATAAAAGAACTTTTACAGTGGTTCCAACCCATGCTCCCCAGTCTTATGGCATCTCCACAAGCATAGATTCCTGTGTGTCCCACAGTAGTATAATGAGTATATCACGGAACCCTTGTATAATGCAAGCTCCTAACTAAAAAATCCTTATGGATTTTTTGCGCCTTATATCCCCAGGACTAAAGGTTTTTTCTAGGGTTTTACGGCGAACCGGGTAAAGTCAATGCCCAGCCCTGCCGCCGGGTATCCGGTATTTGCTGGCACCTCTGTTCAAAATTAGCTCTCAGCTTCTTAAATAATTCCCTGTCCATCATTCCAGCTTACCATACATTTTGATACTTTAAATTGCTGACAGCGAACCCGCTCTTCTTGACACAAATCAGAGAAACCTGAATAATATTATTCCATATATGTACAGCGTAAATCCAGGGGCACTGTTTTTTTATCTTTGGAGAAAATATGTCGATCTTTCGTAAAAGCCTTATCATTATGAGCGCGGCGGCGGCGGGTCTTTCTGTCGTTATTTTCATTACCGTTTTTATACTTATGAACTCGTTTTTTAACGAAATTAACCAGCAATTTTTGTCGGATACCGCACGGGCGCTGCTTGCGGCTGCGGATACTGAACGCCTCCTCGCGGTTTTTCCGGCTGACCGGGTCAACATTCCCGGCAAGATCGACCCAGGGGAGGGCGCATTTCCTTTTGCCGGGGGAACCTACCGGCTGACCTTGATGGACCGGGCGGGGAACGTCCGGTATGATTCCCATGTTCCTGAGGATATGCCCAACCACCTGGACCGGGAAGAGATGCGGACCGCAGCAGCCGGGGGGAAGGAAGGGAAGGCCCTGCGTGTTTCGTCCAGCACGAGGATGCTGCAGATTTATTCGGCTCTTCCGGTGTACGGCCCGGACAAAGAAGTCGCCGGTGTGTTCCGGATTTCCGTCACGGTTCCCAGTTTCAGGCAGCGTATCTCCTCCTTTGGTATGCCGTTCATACTCTTAGGGGTGATCATTTTTTTCGCTGTAACCGGAGGGGCGGTTTTTCTGTCCCGCTCTATCAGCAAAGTCATCGGCAAGACGATTGCCCTGCTTAAAGACATATCCGAAGGGGACCTGACCAAAACAATCGCGGTCAAGAACAAGGATGAGTTCGGCGTTTTGGCGTCCTATTTCAACAAAACCATCGAAAAAATCAGCGGACTCATCATTACGATAAAAAAGCAGTCCGGCGCCGTTGCCGGAATGGGCGTCGATCTGTCGTCCTATATGACAGAATCCGCCGCCGCCATACATCAGATTACCTCGAACATTCAAAGTATACAGAATCTGGTAGAGGTACAGTCATCAAGCGTTAGTGAAACTATCATTTCCATGGAACAGATACGCTGCACCATCGGTAAACTCAATGGACACATCGAACACCAAAACGATAGTATTTCTAAATCCTCATCGGCAGTCGAAGCAATGCTTGGCACTATCCGAGGGGTAGCCCAGGCTCTGGTCAATAATGTCAAAAACGTCGCGTATCTTGCGGAAGCCTCCGAAGCGGGGAGAATAGGGCTGCAAAAAGTAGTCTCGGATATCAAGGAAATAGACCGGGAGTCTGAGGGGCTGCTGGGGATAAACGCGGTGATCCAAAGCATCGCGGCTCAGACGAACCTTCTTTCGATGAACGCGGCTATTGAGGCAGCCCATGCAGGAGAGGCGGGCAAAGGATTTGCCGTAGTTGCTGGGGAGATACGAAAGCTTGCCGAAAATTCCAGCAGTCAATCCAAGATAACCTCTGGGGTTTTGAAAAAAATTAAAGATTCAATAGATGCCATAACCCACTCTACAGAATCGGTTCTCTCGACGTTTGAGTCTATAGATCGAGGAGTAAAAACCGTTGCGGATCAGGAAAAGCACATACGGAATACAATGGAAGAACAGAGCGAGGGAAGCCTTCAGGTATTGGAGTCCGTTGCGCGTATTAAAGAGATAACAACACAGGTTAGGAACGGATCCGCTGGGGTGCTGAAAGAAAGCGCTGAAGTTATTAAAGAGGGAAAAAAGCTGGAGGCTGTAACCGGAGAGATACATACCGGCATGAACGAAATAACTGCCAGCACGGAACACATTAATACCGCCATCCATGAAGTTGCGGCGTTAAGCGACAGCAACAAGGAAAACGCCGATATTCTGGTACAAGAGTTAGCCATGTTCAAGATTTTGTAAAGCCCGGAAAGGGGGATACAGGGTTCGAGGTTATATCCTCGCAAAAGCACAATAAAATCTTATTGACCTTTTGTGCGCTTAATCTCTTGTACAGCATACA
>JAITHD010000064.1 GCA_031280155.1 Treponema sp.
ATTTTATCAGTCAGTTTTCTCATAAACACTCCTTTGCGTCCCGATAGACGCGATCCTTAGGTATATAGTACCTGACACAGCGTGTTTTATCCAGTAATTTTTTATTTTTTTCACCTCAAAGGTATATGGAGAAAACCCTGTATCCCGAAAATCCACTGAGACAGCGGACGCAGATATTCTTCTCAATCATCCCGCTTTTCCTTTCAGTCCAAGCTCTTCCTCATGATAGGACTTACCTTTCAATTATAGTATGAACTTTGCATATTTTCCCTGCCTTTCCCTGTTCTGCATGAGTATGCTTTTGCACGGTCATAATCTTGAGAAAATCACTTTTTCTGTATATACTGAATATATGGGTTCCAGACAAAAAAGAATAGGTCTGATTCTTGCATCAATACATACCGGCGCTTCCCAGAACGTGTGGTCTAGTTTCGCTAAACTCGCAAAAGCCGAAGGAACGGCGTTCTTTATTTTTCCCGGAGGGCGCCTTAACGCCCGGACTGATTCGGAGTATTTACGCAATTCCGTGTATTCTTTAGCTAATCAGGAAAACCTTGACGGGCTTATCAGCTGGAGTTCTGCGATACGGTATACTGAATCTCAAGAAGAATTTGAACATTTTCATAGAAGTTTTGATACCTTGCCGTATGTTACCCTGGCGTATAAAGTTCCCGGTCGTCCCTGCGTGGAGTTTGACGCATACAACGGCATGAAATCGTTGGTCGCTCATTTTATCGAAGTGCATCGCGCTCGAAGAATCGCTTTTTTGCGGGGTCCGAATTTCCACCAGTCCGCGGCGGCCCGCTTCAAAGGCTATCAAGACGCGCTCAAAGACGCGGGATTGCAATCAGAACCCGGCAATCTGCTGATAACCGAACCGTTTAATTGGAATAGCGGAGACCTTGCGGCAGCTCAACTATTTGAAAAACGAAAACTAGCGCCAGGGCGGGATTTTGATACCCTTATCGGTTCAAGCGATATGATGGTGTTAGGCGCGGTGGCGTATTTCAAAGAAAAAGGCTATCATGTTCCGATTGATTACCATGTAGGAGGGTTTAATAATTCTGGAGAAAGCCGAATTCTTTCATGTCCCCTTTCAACGGTTCATATGCCTTACGCCGAGTTGAGCAGTGAATCTTTTAAGATTATTCTCAAACTCCTTGGTAAAAAAACTATTCCCCATATTGAGGATGTCCGGTTGTCTTCTGAGGTTGTTATTCGGGAATCCTGCGGATGCAGAAACACTATCTATTCTGATATAAAACATTCTGATCTGGATCGGTCTCGATGCGTCAGTCAGGAAGAGGCGGTAAAAAAACTGATCACTATGGCTGCCGAACATTTGAGACTGAATCATACCGGTATCAATGTATTTTTAGTTCCAGTAATACAGGCTTTTTTTTATGAAAGCAAAGAACGGTTTTTCCATTTGCTTGAAAAAGGGCTGGTCAGATTTTTTAACTCAGGTCATGATCCGCAAGCCCTTATTGAACTGATTGATAAGATATTTGCTTCCGGTCTGATACTGCCGGAACATATATTGTGGGCTTCTTCGCCGGTTTACAGCAGCATATTTCGTATTCAGGAACGAATCAATATGAGGTCCCGGTACGCCGCGGAAAAATGGAACAGCACGCTTAATTCTCTGAAGTGCGAATTACTGGGAACAAGAGATAGAAAAACTCTTGTTCAATGTTTGGCTCGGTATCTGCCGGATATAGGTATTACCACAGGAGCTATCATTCTCTATGAGGATGAGAAGATTTCAGTCTGGGTAGGCGGTTTTTCTCCTCAAGGCGTCAGTCCTATCAGAGAGCAGCGGTTTCCTTCTAAGCTGCTGGTTCTTGAGAGTTTGAAGGATCAGTACACTGACGGTATTTTTATGGTTCAGCCTTTGTTTATTGAAAATCAGTCTCTCGGCTATTTTATTCATAATGTTCCTTTTTATGACGGACTTATTTTTGAAGAACTCCGTTCCGCGATTAGTTACGCCCTCAAAGGCGTTGCGTTGATGTATGAAGTAATCCGTACTAAGCAGATAGCGGAACAGGCGGAACAGGCAAAAACAGAATTACTTCAAATGCTGGAGAATGAATTATACGATCCGCTGTCAGGAATACTGGAAAAAATTGAAAGTCTTGAGAAAAAACTTCCGCCTGACGGATATAGGGAAGCCTCTGAAGCGCTGCGGGATTTGAAAACGTTTATCGCTTCCCGCAATATCGACGCCGGAAGCTTAATTGATTTAACCTTATCCCGTATTGACGGATTGTCTATTACCAAAAGGCTTTTTGATCTAGAAGAATTACTGCCGGGCATTGGGGCTTTCCCTTTATTAACCGGCGACGCGTCTAGGCTTTCCCAGTGTTTCTCGCTTATTCGGGACGTATATCCCGGAGAATTCTCAGGGTCTCTCCAATACCGAGGATTGGGCATAAGGTTCTGTAGTTCTGGTCTGCCTAAAGAGGGAAGCGAAAAGCTGCGCGGACTTGATTTGGCGGAGCGGATTATACTGCTTCATGGAGGTTCTTGTTTCTGGGACGATGCCCACTGTACGATTACGCTTCCCTGGACTACGCTTACTGGTCAGGAACCAACGCGCCAGATCGGAAACCTTCAAGATCACGCGCTGGTTTTGTCGGATCCTCTGCTCAGACCGGCGAATTTTTTCGATTTGAAAGTAGTTCAGGATGTTGAGAGAGCCGCGGAACTTACGGGCAGAACTGTTTGTATTTTCTGGGATTCTAATACAGCTCCTACCGAGGAATTGGTTAAGATTTCCGCGCTTCGGCAGCGCGCTGAATTGCTTACGGTTCCTTTTTTATGCTATGGAAAAGGACTGCTCAGAGGGGATTCTTTTTCCGACAAAACCCTGATTGACGCTATTGATCGGGCGATTAAATCTCCCAAATCAGGAGTCGTGCTTTTTGTTGGAGTTCCAGAGGAGCTTCGTAAAATCTGGACTTCTTACAAATTAGAAGGGCTTCAAATTCCTTCGATGGCGGCGTTTAACGAAACCGTATTGGAAATTACGCCGGCGTTGATCGTCTTGAATAGTATTAATGCGGATATGGCGGAATCAGTGCGGCGGCACCCGCTGACGGTAATGGCGCCGATTGTTATGATAAGTGACCGGATTCAATCCGCTGCGGAAGTCCTGTCGGTCTGCCGATATTCTCGGGTGCTGATCTGCCATAGTTCTGTGGCGGCTTCGTCTGAATTTATTGACCGAATTCTAGGGCTTATCGGAGGCGACGAGATTCTGCCTTCTCATACTGGAGCGCTGGTCAAGAAAACGCTGCTTTATTTTGACGAACATGCGGAATTTCGGATTTTCCGATGGAAACTGGCTGAATCGGTTCATGTGAGCGAAGATTATCTTACCCGTATTTTTCATCGGGAAATGGGACTTTCTCCGTGGGATTATCTTAATCGGTATCGGGTCTTTTACGCTGCGGACCTGCTGCGCCAAACGGATCATACGATTCAGGAAATAGCTTGGCGCTCTGGTTTTCAAGATCAGGCGTATTTCTGCCGAGTGTTCAAGAAAATTTACGGTATTCCCCCAGGAAAGCTGAGAAAAAACCAAAAGCCTCAAGATACCAAAGGGCTATGAGATAGTTTTTCTGGGCTTCTTTGTTTTTGGATCTTCAGTCTTTTTTTTCAACTGTTCTGATATGTTTTAGAATTCTGCGGACCCCGAGACGTTTATTATTTGCAAGAATTAAGTCCACAAGTTCCGGGGTTCCCTGAACCGTAACGGTTTGCTGTTCAAGTCCGGCAAAAAGATGCCTATCCCTTTCAGCAATGTACCAATCCTGATCAAGCCTATCGGTAATCACAAGCTGGGGAAAAGGCATATTACCCACAAGCCGTACAGTTCCTGTGATTTCCGCGGCAGGAACTGACGAGGATTCAGTCGGGGCTCCTGGTTTAGGAAGGGCTTGTTTTCCTAAACTCCTCAAGCTCCAGGGAGAAAAGGGAAAAAAGGGAAAAACCGCCAGCCCTGCAAGAATCAGCATTTTTTTCATTTTGCGCCGGAAGAAGAAAAGGAAAAACTGCCGTCTCGGTTAAATCTGACGTCAATAGGGTAACGATTAGGCAGAAACTGGTCGGGAATACCTGAATCTCTTGGTAAAAAAGCTGTTCCTGTACCGGCAAGATACCCCTGCTCATAACCAGAAGCCCCCGCGTCAGAGTTGGCGTTAAACGTAAGCAGATAGTCGCCGGTGTATGGAGGCGTTTCAGAGAGTTCGCCGGTTCTCGATAATCCGACATACCGTATGTGGGGACCAGAATCGTTGTTTGGGCTGAACGGTGATTCTCCAAAAGCGCTGACGATGCCTTCTCCCGGGGAAAATCGCTGCCACAGGTCTCCGCCGGTTGACTGAAAGTAGTGGCATACGGTTTTTATTTCCCCTTTGTACCCCCAAAAACCTTCAGCGGCGTTGCAGACATTCGCCAGCATCCCGCTTCGGAGCAGGGTCTCCCACTCGGCGAAACAAGGATCTATCCATCGAGCCGCCGCCTCAGTAACCGCCCGATAGTCTCGATACGGCGAGTTGATAATCTCTTTATAGATTCCTGTCCCAATGCGGGAGTGAATCCGCAGCCATTGAAAAAAAAGATAAACTGTCGCGTAATTCGCCGCTGGATCATAGGAAACATTCTCGGACAAAGGGTCTTCCCAATAACCGTTCCATACAAAAAAGTTATTTCCGTACACAATACTGTGATAGGGATCCGCATTATAGTAGGGAATCCGATGGTTTGGGTCTCCGCCGTAGATATACTCTGCCGCGGTAGCAAGTCCTTCGTCAATCCAGATATCCTGAGATCTGCCGTCCTTGGCTGCAGTATTTGAAAAATTAATCAGATGCTCTAATTCATGGGCGAGAGACGCATAAAACTCTCGACTCCCTGGTCCAAGCGGGTCTATGTCAAGATAGAGCATATCCGCCTGATTGGAATAGTCCCCATACCGGTACATATCCGCAGGCTGGAAGTATCCCATTATGTAGCTTCCGCTTCCTTTGTAGCCGTCGATTATATCAAGAAGCAGAAAAATAACTTTGCCGTTTTCGTCAATGTCTTCAATAGCTCCAAAGGTATCGGTCATAGCAGGGTAAATTACTGATTCATATTCTTCGATAATCGCTTCAGCCGTAGGAATCGGAATCCCTTCTTTTCTATCTCCGTATATCATACAATGTTCCCCTTCAGCAAGGAGGTCTGCATTTAGCTCATACCATTCGCCGTCAGTAAGTCTTTGGGCGTAAAAGGTTCTTGTATCTGGAGGTGTAATCCAACATGCGTATAAGATAAGTTCTGCATCAACGGTAATGAGAGACCCCGGAAGGTAACTGCTCCCGCTTCCGTCAGGCTTGGTATTCCAGCCTGCAAAGACAAAGGTTTCTTTAATCAGGCGTTTAGGTTCCAAAACCGTTGCCGCATCTCCCTGTTTGTAGGGAGTCGTATCAATCGGTACAGTCCCGGAACCGCCGTTAGGGTCATAGCTGATCGTATATACCATCGTCGGCACATACTCCAGCCGGCAGCCCAGAATTCCCAGCATAAAGAGAATATCTGTAAACAGAGGCAGTCTTCTTTTCTTTTTCATAGCTTCTTTTCTTTACTTTAAAGTATATCATCATATTCTGAAAAATCCGAATTTTTCCCAAATCTCGGATGAAAATGATGAAAAGTCTTTTGTATTAAGGAAATAGTATGGAGAATCGAATAGGTCTACTTGTTCCAGTCTTTTATTTATGTTATGATTAATGACAATGTGCGATGAGACAAGGACATTTCAGGTAAACCAGAAAGTGGTTTATCCCAGCCAGGGAGTCGGGATTATTAAGTCGATTGAGGATAAGGAATTTAAACAAGAACAGATTCCTTATTATGTGATTTACCTTGAAGTTTCGGATATGACCATTATGGTGCCGGTGAATAAAGCTGAGAATCTAGGAATTCGACCTATTGTTGTAGAGGAAGACGCCCAGAAAGCGTTGGAACTTATCGGCGAAGCCTATGAGCCTATCCCTTCGGATTGGAAACTCCGGTATCAGATGAATCTGGATCTCTTAAAAAAGGGCAGCGTCATGGATATTGCCACGATTGTGCGTTCCCTGTACCATCGGAGCAAGGTTAAAGAGCTGCCTATTCTTGAACGAAAGCTCTATGATTCGGCTTTAAAATTATTAGAAGATGAGATTTCTTTTTCCCTCCGTATATCAAAGGAAGAAGTTGAGACCATAATCTTTGAACGCCTTGAAGCCAAGTAATAAATAAGGAATATCTGGTATGAGGTTATGATAGCGGCGGTTATCAGTGCGGCAGGGGCTTCCCGTCGTATGGGAGGCGTCAAAAAGGAATATTGTTCCCTAGGCTCTGGGTATCTCGACGACGAAGGGAAGCCGCTTACGGTATTGGGAGCCGCAGTTTCTGCGTTTGCAGCTTCTTCAAGAATAGAAATCATAGTTATTGTGGTTCCTCCGAATGCGGAAACCGGCGAGTTCGCCGCCCGTAAGAGTCTGCCCCTTCGGTTTTTGGAACATGACAGAGGTCCTCTCATTTTATTTGTTCCAGGAGGCAAGAGCCGCAGACTTTCGGTCCATCACGGGCTGGCTCTTTTATCCGCATATCTGCCGGATTATGTGCTGATTCATGACGGCGCCAGACCCTGGATAGACAAGGATTTGATAGATCGGAGCATTGACGAGATGCTGCTGCGGCGGGCGGTGATTCCCTATATGCCCTTAATCGAAACCCCCAAGGAAATTGACGATCAAGGGTTTATCCGCCGGCATTTGAAGCGTTCTTATCTAGGTACAGCCCAAACCCCTCAAGGCTTTGCATATCCAGAGATTCTTATCGCCCACGAGCGGGCGGCGGAACGGGAATTACAGGAACACATTGAGTATACTGACGATGCGGAAGTCTGGGGAGAGTTTATCGGTCCGGTTGCGGTTATTCCCGGGTCTCCTGAAAACCGAAAGATTACGTTTCCTCAAGATTTAGGAGATTGCCAATGATGATTCGAGTCGGGTTAGGCCGGGATCTGCACCGCCTTGTTCAAGGACGGCGGTTTCTGCTTGGAGGCGTTCAACTGGCTTCCGATAGGGGGGAAGCAGGTCATTCCGACGGGGACGCGCTTATTCATGCGGTAATTGACGCGCTCCTTGGAGCCGCAGGCTTAGGGGATATTGGGGAACTGTTTCCCCCGTCGGAGAAGGCTTGGAAAGATGCGGATTCTTTGGAATTGCTGAAAATTGCTTTTGGACAGGTACAAGAAGCGGGCTGGGAACTTATCAATCTGGACTGTGTAGTTGTCTGCGATACGCCTAAAGTGCTTCCCTATCGGGAATTGATTCGGCGGTCTTTAGCCCAAGCCCTCAACATTGGCTTTGACGCGGTTTTTGTCAAGGGCAAAACCAATGAAGGACTTGGACCTTTGGGGGAGAGTCTTGGAGTGGAAGCCTTGGCAGTCTGTTTATTGAAACATAAGGATAGCTGATATGGAAAAAATACATCCCTTGTGGGATGATATTATGCCGGCTCTGAGGGCTTGGCGAAAATCCTTTGAAGAAGCTCAACAGCTTTCAGGGAACGAAACAGAGCCTTCAGTAACGCTGGTAGCGGAACAGTATAAACAAGACCCTTGGGCGGTGCTGGCGTCTACGATTGTGAGCCTCCGTACTAAAGACGAGGTAACCTTAGGGGTATCCAAGGTTTTGCTTGAAAAAGCGCCTGCTCCTGCAAAACTGCTTGAGCTTTCGGAAGAAGACCTGAGCCGGCTCATCTATCCTGCGGGATTTTACCGTACCAAAGCGGCGAATCTCAAAAAAATCGCCGCAATCCTAATTGAACGCTATCAAGGGCAGGTCCCTGCGGATATGGACGCGCTTCTTGAGCTTCCCGGGGTAGGGCGGAAGACCGCAAATCTTGTCTTAATCGAAGCCTTTGATCTGGACGGGATTTGCGTAGACACCCATGTACACCGGATTTCTAACCGTACCGGCTGGGTTTCAACCGCGCATCCTGAACAAACCGAACAGGGGCTGCGTGAAATCTTGCCCCAAAAGTATTGGAAGAGCATCAATGCGCTGCTGGTGTTATATGGTCAGCGGATATGCCGTCCTATAAGTCCTTTTTGTTCGCAATGCGTAATTTCCGACTATTGTAAACATTGCGGTGTAACTCGCAGCCGTTGACAACTCTCTACACCTAAAGGCTGGGGTTCTTGCTTCGGCAATACATGCCTGGGCATAGCTTGGTTATCGCAAAACTCCCTAAAGGGAGCTTTTATGGTGGTTTCAACCCAGGCTCCCCGGTCTTATGGTATCTCCATAGACGTTACATTCCCACGCTGCGTGGGTAGGTCTATTCGATATAGTTAGTATACCACAAGCCAGACAGGGAGGTCAAGCATGGCGGTACAAAACGGTTTCGCTGCGCCTTATATCCCTAGTCCTCTTGGAGAAGGAGGACTGCTCTAAAAAAATCAATACGAGAATAACCCTTGATCGTCTCGAGAAGCCATTACGATTTCGCGGTATATTTCCCGATTGTGCATGGAAAGGATAAGCATAGAACCTACCGGCAGTCGATAAGGAACTGTAAATTCCCCGCCTAAATAGGGAACTGTAATGAGGACCCGGCGTTCCCCGGCGGGAAGCAGCGCTTCCAACTGTACTGACAGGGGATAGGGATTTTTCGGTATAGTATACTTGAAAAGTCCAAATATCTCTTCCTCCTGCATGGTTCCCATGAGCGGAGCCGTCAATGTAATATAAACCGGCGTATCCGCCGATATTGCCGCCTGAGCCGCAGGGTTTTGATGCGCCACAGTATCCGGCAATTCCCCTTCCTGCACCGGCCGTATCGCAAAAGCAAAATTGATTCCTGAACGGCTGATTTCTTCGAGTACAGCTTCCCGAGGCAATCCTATTAGGGCAGGTACTCGGATGCTGGTATGCTCCTGTCCGCGGCTGACCACAAATTCCAGTATTGTAGGACCCGCTATATCGGTTCCGGGTTCGGGCTTCTGCTGGAGTATCGTACCCGCAGGTTCAGGGGAATATTCATACATAAAGGGTTCTTTAAATGATAAAAGAGGCTGATTATTGGAAGAGGCTGAAGCAAAAAGCGTTTGTATATCTATCCGCACATCATTAATATTACGTTTAATATAGTTTTCGATCTTATTAATGATCACTCCCTGACTCACCACCAGTTTAATTCGACGTCCTGCTTTAACAATCGTCCCTACCGGGGGATCTTGTTCCAATATCAAGCCCTTATCAGCGGAAGATTGAGAATATCTGAGCTGAATTCGAGGATATAACTCTTTTTCCTGTAATTCCAGCAGCGCGGCGGTTAAATCTTTGCCTCGGACATCAGGAACCATAGTCTGTTCAGCCCCTCGGACTGCAATAAAAAAGACCGAAACCGCAATAATGCCGACAAATACAAGCAGGCATATTGACATGAATAAAAAAGATCGTAAAGAATTAGATTTTTTAGACTTTTCAGGGTCTGGAAATAATTTATCAGTCTTGTTCTCTATAGTAAAA
>JAITHD010000077.1 GCA_031280155.1 Treponema sp.
GAGGGGTCAGGGGATCGAGATACAAGGTGAACAGCGCCATTTTGCAGATCTCTTCAAAAACCGCGGCATGGTATACCGACTGAGCCGCGCTTTTGCCCCAGGTAAAAGGTCCATGCCCCATATAAACCCCGACTTCTTACCTATCGTTCCCATTTTGAGCCACAATTCACTTGATACATTCCAGCTAGGCTTCCCATTTATGCATGTAGGCTCGTTTGCTTTGCCGGTATGTCAAGCAAGATAGCGCTTTAAAGTATTTGATACCGCCCCAGGTCCTGCCAAGAGTTCTTTAAAACAGCGCTCCACTTGTTCTCCAAGACCTGCTTCGTAGAGATTAACTGCGAAGATTCGAGGGTCTGAAAGTATAGGTTCCAGAATTTGACGGAAGGGTCCTTTATGGCCGAGCTTCAAACCTGATAACATTTTAGAGAGAGATTCGTACAAAGGGTCCGGACTGACCGTGAAAACCGCGTCGGCATCATCTATCCCTAACAGATACCGAAGCCAGCCGGCAAGCACGAGCGGGATGAGTTTGAGGTTATGCACATCCAGAGTATCGCTGGCAAGGTACGCCTTAATAGTTTCCCCAAACCGGATGGGAATTTTCTGCGAAGTATCTGTAGCAATCCGCTGAGGCGTATCAGGCATAAAGGGATTAGGAAACCGTACCTGTAAAACCTCGTCAATAAATTGTTTGGGCGAGAGGATTCCCGGATTAACCACTACCGGCAACCCTTCGGTATATCCAATACCTTCTATAAGTTTCACCAGATCCGGATTTTTCATTTCATCGCTG
This sequence comes from Treponema sp., assembly GCA_031280155.1. Taxonomy (GTDB): domain Bacteria; phylum Spirochaetota; class Spirochaetia; order Treponematales; family Breznakiellaceae; genus JAITHW01. The sequence goes on from JAITHD010000077.1 coordinate 797, forward strand.
ATCTTAGTGTATCCCAGCAGACACCCAAAGATCGCTAACGCGGTATGGAGCGGATTAAGACAGGTACAGACCTTCATCTTTTCTACTTTATCTACGGTTTCCCGATCCGTAAAGAATACGCCGGCTTTTTCCAGACCGGGACGCCCTGCGGGAAACTTATCTTCAATGACCAGATACTGGGCTTCTTCGGCATTCACATAGGGGGTAACAAGGGTATTCTTTGAAGTCAGTTCCCCAGCCATATCAGTTAAACCCGCGGATTCAAGCATATTCTTGACCCCTTCATCAGGACGAGGCGTGATTTTGTCAATCATAGTCCAGGGACAGGAAATCTTAGCGGGATCTCGGATATAATCGACAAAACCTTTTTCAGTAAAGCCTTTTTCAGTCCATTGTACCGCAAAGGCTTCTACCGCTTTAAAGAGTCTATCCCCATTGTGGGAACAGTTATCCATGCTGACCAGCGCCAAGGGCAGTTTGCCCGCTAAATACCGTTCATAACATAAACTGGCGAGTTTCCCAATGTAGTTTTTCGGCGCTTTTGGACCTGATAGAAAATCCGCAGCCACATCCGGTAAAAGCTGTTCTCCCGGACCTGTGAGGTTATACCCTTTTTCAGTAATGGTCAGACTCGCCATCTGCAATGATTTTGTCCGAAAGACCTCTTTAACCCGCTCAAAATCCTCGGCTTTGTCCATCCGCAGAGCTTCCGCTACGCTGGCGAGAACCCGTTTCTGGATAGTACCGTTCACTTTCAAAGTAACCGCCATAGTAAGATTATCATGGGGACGATAGATGCGATCGATTATCTCCCCGTCATATCCAGCGGCCACGATGATGCCGGTCTTTTCTATACCCTGATCCAGCAGCTCCTGCTGGAGCGCCGTGAGGAAAGCTCTGAATATATTTCCCGCTCCAAAGTGTATCCATTGGGGTCCGGACTTTGTTGCCTGAAGCATCGCTTCCCGATCAAACTGAGGCAGTTCGATTCCGGCTTTTTCCCATTGAGAGGTGTTTCCCAATTCTTTACTGTTTAAACGCATTTTATATCTCCTATTTTTTCTATGGCTTCCCATAAGCCAATAAGATAACTAGCTCCAAGGGCCCGGTCATAAAGACCATACCCCGGCATAGCGATTTCTCCCCAAATAGCCCGACCATGATCAGGACGAATTGGTCCGTCAAAACCATTATTATACAAGGTTTTCATAATTTTGAACATATCTAAAGAACCGTCGCCTGAAAAATGAGCGCATTCTTCAAAGTTTCCTGGGGCGGTATGCCGTACATTCCGTACATGGACAAAATGGATTCGACCTTTCAAAGCATGAATAATATCAGGAATGTCATTCCCCGGATTAGATCCCAGACTGCCGGTACAGAGGGTTACGCCGTTAAAAGGACGATCCGCCAGCTTGATGAGTCTGAGGAGGTTGTCTTTTCCTGTGATGATCCGGGGCAAGCCGAATACAGACCAGGGAGGATCATCTGGATGAATAGCCATCTTAATCTGATATTTCTCACAGGTAGGCATGATCCGTTCCAGAAAATAGGCAAGATTGGCAAAAAGCTGTTCTTCATCAATTCCCTGATACTTTTCAAGCAGTTCATCGAGTTTATGTAACCGTTCTGGTTCCCAGCCTGCCAAAGCATACCCATTAGATTGGCGATTCATAGAAGCCGACAGCGTATAAGGATCGCTTTGATCGATAATTTTCTGCTCATAGCTCATTGCGGTTGCGCCGTCGTTTCGAATTTTCGCCAAATCAGAACGAATCCAGTCAAAGACAGGCATGAAATTGTAACAGATTAACCGTATGCCCGCTTCCCCGAGGCGTTCCAACGAGATAATATAGTTGTCAAGATACTGCTCTCGTTCTGGAGAACCTGTTTTGATAGAATCATGAATACCGAGGCTTTCAATTCCCGCCAGGGTAAGACCGGCGTTTTCTACTTCCCGCTGTAATCCGAGAATTTCCGCTTTTTCCCAAATCGTTCCAACAGGGACTTTGTATAACGAGGCAACAACTCCGGTTACTCCCGACACTTGGCGGATCTGTTCCAAAGTAACGGAATCACCGCCGGCTCCAAACCAACGCATAGTCATCTGCATAATACTAATATTCTAGTGTGTGCATATAAGAATAGTCAAGAACATTTTTTCGAGGGATCAATAAAAAACAAAGCCATAAAGTAAAGCCATTACTCAAAAGAAGAACAGTACGGAACGTGAAGAATCAGAATCAGTTTGTTATGTGCAATGCGGGCTAAAATTGGTTGAAATGTATGTTAAAAGACATAAAAATCTATTGACAAAACTGAATAAAAGGATATATGCTTACAAAAGCAGGAGATATGATATGACATACATAGGAAGTTTAATACCGTTTGTTGCGCTGTCTATACCAATTGTGGCAATAGTTCTTTCATACAAACAAAAGATAGAGAAACATAAAATAAGGGAATTGGAATTACATAAGGAAATATTAGAATTGGAAATTGAAAAGCAAAACGGCAAGGTAAGATTATTAGAAGAAGAAAACAAAAAATATGATAAAATTATAAATGACGGTAAATAAAAAATGCAGAGTAGCCAACTTGGCAAGAGTCAAAGAGCGGTGCTGCTGGGAAAATGTATGGAAAATGTATGTAAACCTTGCCCCCGGGATTGCCTCTATAGGGGCGCCGGGGCGGTGGATTCCCGAAGGGTCAGGGAAGGGCGCAGGACGCAGTGATTCAGCGGAACCTCATACATAAGCCCCTGCAGCAGCGCACAGGCTAAAACCCCAAGATTTGTCCGATCCTGGGCTACGGTGGTAAGCCGGGGGGTGCAGAATCCCGCAAAGGGCATATTGTCAAAACCCACGATAGACAGGGCTTTGGGAACGTCAACCCCCAATTCCTGAAACCGGCGCATAGCCCCTACAGCCATGAGATCGCTGGCGCAGAAAACCGCGGTTACGCCCCGGTCCATAAAATAATCCGCCCCCCGGCGTCCGCTGGCTTCACTGTAATCTCCCTCAAAAACAAGGTCCGGTTGAAAAGGCAGCTTGTTTCGACAGACCGCCGCCGTGTACCCCGCAAGCCGCTCGTCAGATACCTGGGCGTGGGGATGGCCGTTCAAAAACCCGATGCGGCTATGCCCCAAGGACAAGAGATGTTCCACCCCAAGCCGGGACCCAAGCATATTATCCACCCCAACCCGCCCAACCCGCGGATTGGCAACGGAAAAATCCAAAACCACTGTGGGAATCTTCGTCGTTTCCAGCAGACTGCTGTAGGCATCCCCTTTCTTTAAGCCGAAGGCGAAAACCCCGTCAATATGTTTGGATAAAAGATAGTCGTCATACCCCTGAGACAGAGCCGCGGCAAGGGGCAGAATAAGGGTTTCAAGAGATTTCGCCGCGCTGTATCGTTTAAAACCTATCAGAATATCATAGTAAAACGTATTGCTGTCCTCATTTTGTTCCGGCTCCCCGATGAGGATTACCACCCGCCGCTCTTCCGTAAGATTCCCCGGATACCCGTTTCCGCCGTAACCAAGCTCCCGGGCGCAGGAAAGCACCCGGTTTCGGGTATATTCATTCACTTCCGGCTTGCCCGAAAGGGCTTTAGATACTGTGGACGGCGAAAGGGCTAACATTTCGGCAATCCGCTGGAGGGTTGGTTTGATCATGCTTCTCCTAATCATAAAAAAATCTGAATCTCAAGGGTTCTGTCAGACTTCACTAGATCTCCAGACTGATACGTCTTGCCCCCGGCAATCCCTGTGCGCCCTGAAGGAACCTCAAAACAAATCGTTCCGGTTCCTGAATACTCAATCCTGTAGTATTCCCTTCCGTTATCTCGATAATAGGTGACGGACGCCTCGCCGTCCAGTACCCGAACCTGTTTCAGCCCTCCTTTAGCCCATTTCCGGGGCATATTCGGAGCAATCCGTACTTCCTGTCGGGACGCACTGGGGTTAAGACCGAAAAAATACCGGACTATCGGGGTCATTACCGCATAAATAGTCCAGGCTTGCACAAAACACCCGTAATCAGGAAGCATTTCAGAGATGCACCCCGGACTCCCGGCGCTGAAAGCGGAAAACATCTTTTCCAAAAGCTCAAGGGACCGATCCGCATACCCATACCGGGCTTGAGCCACCGCCATTACGCCGGTGGATATGGTCATGCTCTGATCCCGGAAAAGACCGCTCAAATACATTCCATAGGGTCCGATAAACCGGGGACTGTGGAGGATTGCCAAGGCACGATCCGCTTTGTCCCGGGGAGCGGCGCCGGTTTCCATAGGGGTATTGATAATCCAGGCGTAGTTTAAAAGCCAGCCGCTCAAGGTCTGAGGGTCTAAGGCGGATTTTTTGTCCAAGGCTTCCCGCAGCGCCTGCCGCCCCATTTCCGCGCCTGGTCCGTAGAGCCGCCCCAGTATCGCGTCCCGCCGAAGGTCCACGTCCGCGCCGGAGGTATAGGTGTCGCAGTACAAACCTTCGCCGGGGTCCCAAAAGACCTGGTTGATCCGCTCAATACACCGGCGTTCCAAGGCGGCGTATTCCGCCGCCGCCTCTTCCAGCCCTTTCAAGGCGCATAGTTTTGAAAAGCTCCCGTAACTTTGAGCCGCGTATACCGCGGTATCCAGCATTTTGGAATCAAGCCCCGGAATCTCAATGATCCCATAGCCCCTGGGAAACCCGTCTCCCTCAGGGTCCTGACTCCGCAGCCACGCCGCGGCTTTTTCCAGAAAGGGAAAGCTCTGATCCGCCAGTTCCCTGTCCCCGGTCCATTCGTAATAATCCCAGATCATAGTGATAAAATGCGCGGTTTCTTGGGTATTTCCGGGATTAAAGCAGAATCCAGCGGTGGTTACCTCGTGAACAACCCGCCCGTTTCCATTAACCTGTTCAGAATAGCCCCGTAAAAGGTTGAGGGTGTCCCGGCAGAGCTGATAATCCCCCATTGCCAGCACGCCCTGAAGGGAATAGGTCGAATCGCAGCCGAACCACCACGGATATTCAGGAAGTCCCGCGCTCAATCCCCGACCATAGACGCCGGCGTCAAGGATGAGCCAGTCGGTGTTCACCTTTACCCAGTCGTAACAGGTTTGAAAATGAAGGTCTTCGATTTCAAGCCGGCTTTTTTCCAGCAGCCTTTGGTATCGCAGGGCTTTTTCCGCCCAAAAGTCCCGCTGAACCGTCAATGTCCGATAGGCTTCAAGACACGCGGCTCTGGAAGTCCCAGAGCCTGCCAGAATACAGCGCAGCCTTTTGGTTTCACCTCCGGCAACCGTAAAGGCGTACTGAAATCTGACGCTGGTCCCCCGTCCAGCAGTATTTTCTGGACCCTGCCCTGCGGCGGCGCCAGTTTCCACGGTGTCAGGCGCCGGAATACTGCCTGCCGCGGCGTACCAGGGGTGGGACCGGTCTTTAGCTAAAAAAACCTGTTCCTCTGGCAGCCAGATTCCCTCGTCGTCGTCGTCATGAATCCCCTGTTCCTCAGAAAACCACACGGGCCGCAGATCAGTACGGACAAAAAAGTCAAGTTTCAGGCGTCTGGGAAGGGAGGCGGTGTTAAAAAACGCATATTCCACCACCATTCCCGCGGCGTCCGGCGAATCCGGCTCCGGAGCAATCTGAGAACGGGTAATCCTAATAGGGGTATGCCCCAGATTAGCGTGGTACCGGAATACATTTCCCTCTGGGTGATTCTGAAATTCATCGGCGATGGTCCACAGATCGACCTGGTCCGCGTCTAAATCCTGAAACCGAAGCCAAAACCCATCCAGCAGCTTTATCGGATGAAGCCAGAGACCCCCCATCTCTTTTTCAACATGATGTCCAAAATCAGGGAAACGTCCGTCAATGGTTCCTATGAGTTTCAGGCTCTCGCTGGCGCAGACATACAGGGGAAAGGTCCCATGACGGGATACAGTCAGGGTTTCTCTCGGCATCGCAAAGTCTCCTTATAGTTACAGCATAGGGTAAATGAAAAATAATTTCAATAACTTTCAAAAAGTTTATGAAAAAAAGAAAATATTTTTAAATTTTTATTGAAATTTATTTCCC
>JAITHD010000125.1 GCA_031280155.1 Treponema sp.
CAAGCGGAGCGCGGATCACTTCTTCGGCAAATGGGGGTTAAAACCCGTCGGGACCTGGGCGGCGCCGGAGGAAGCGGCAGCGGACCAGCGCCTGCTGATCCGTCCGCCGAACCAAGCCGCGGATTTGCCTATGCATTTTTCCACAAGCCGGAAATGGCATGAACTCCAATTCACTCTGGCGGACTTGGGGCTGGAAGTATTTGCTGGCAGACCCCCCGGTTTCAGGGCGGTCCCTATTGTCCTATTGTGTCCCGGATTATCGCGTAGGATTGAAACAGGAAAAAGTGGCGGCATACGAGACTTAGTTATCCCCGACACAATACAGGGAATCGAGGTTTCCCTGATATCGGCGGGGGCGCTTTTGGCGGACATGAAAGAAGCCGCGGTAAAACGCAGGTGTAACGCCATAGCGCGGTAACCGGCAGGGCAGTCCGGGAGATGCTCTTAACTGCCCCTTACTATGTACCAAAAACGTTTTGCAGCACATCATTGACCACCCTGCCTGCTTTGCGGTATAGTAAAAAAGTCGAACAGACCTGCCCGGTTAAAGGAGAAATCTTGGGGAGTAAATCCGGCAGCCGGAACAATCCCCAAGACCCCGCCTAAAGGCGGAGGGCAGATGGCTTAGGTACATATCGTTTAGGGTTATTAGGTTTCCCCGGACTTGCCCCGCTTCCTACAGTGATATACCAATTTGCGGCGCGGTTGCTGTCGGAAACCCGCTCGTCTCGGCAAATGCTTCTTGTTGGAGTGGTTGCTTTACTTGACACCGCATCTTCGGGATTGATGGAACTGCTGTTCCTGCTGACCGGCAGCCACGCCCCCTGTTTAGCCAGCAATTCGACGGCTTTGACTACGCCCTGTTTTGTTCCCCAAGAATCCTGATTTTCACTCAATACCACCGCGTCCAGAATCTTATCGTCTTGATCCATGAAAAATACCGCATCGGTCTTTCTGAGCCATTTTTTTGAATCAGGAACCCAGAAGTCTCTGGCATCAGAAGCATCGGTCCCTTTGGAAATGCCAAGATTAGAACCGGTTTCATTCACAAGTCCTTCTTCAAGACTGCGTAAATGAACGACAATATATTCGCCTGCTCTGACCTCTACCGGCGGGAATTCAAATACCGGCGTTTCCAGCCCGTTACTAGCAATGAACAATCGCAAAGCCCCAAGATTTCCAGCGCTCAAGGTTTTAATTTCTACAAATTCAGCTCTCGGCTTTGAATATTCAGTACGAAGTTCAGTAATAATAAAAGAGGGCAGTCTATCGTTTCTTGCCCTAAACGGAACAAGCACATTGAGCGTATTGTGCCGGGCGTCTTCTACCAAAATATCCGTGGTAAACCGTTCTCCTACAGGCAGTTCCTGTTTCAAATCGACTTGAACCATCATTCCTTCAACAATAGAGTCAACATTCAGCGGGGGCTCAAAATGCACAGACCGTACTTGTACCGGAAGCGAGAATTCAAAGATTATTTCTTTTGAGGAAAGGGCTTTGCAATTCAGGAATACCGGCGCTTCTGAGGCAACTCCAAATATCTGCTGTATAGCGGCGGCAGATTCACTGGAATTAGAACAACCGGAATAGAGCAGACCAGGCAATAAGACGCTCCCCAGTATAATACCGTATTTTTTCATACATACCTCCAAGGTTATTACGCTATTGACTGAACGATTTACTTTAATTAAAAGATGCTTTTATGAAAAAAAGATTTCAGGTATCATTGAACAATGAATACGCTTAATATTATAAGATTAGACCTTCACGCTCCTCTATTTTATAGCAAGGATGAAAGGTTTGAACCTTTTGAATACCCCTCGCCCCTGGTAACAGATGAAATTCTATTCTGTTTTGAAATCGCGGCTGATCAATATCAGCGCATTGAACCTGAGTATGACCGGTATCTTGGGTCCCTCTTATTTAGGGGAGCCGCAACGGTTCAGCCTTCTGAGAAAGGATTTGAACTTCCTGCCGGAACCTATCTTTTTGCCCAAGTACAGGATATACTCAGTCAGGAAGATATTATTTGGACAGCCGCTGAGATACAAAAAAATGGGCTTTCGGATCGACTAACCCTAGAAAACCGGCTCTATTTTCGGCGTTTTTTTGAACATGGACAATCAGTGACCCAGATTTTTAGACCTTATGCTTAGAAAATTTTAGTAATATGTACCATCCTATATTGACAAATGATTATACTATTTAGTATTATTTAATATATTAATTGCGTTCGTAGCTCAGATGGATAGAGCGACGGACTTCGAATCCGTAGGGCGCAGGTTCGAGTCCTGTCGGACGCATGGATAAAAGGTACTTATGGGCCGCTAGCTCAGCTGGTAGAGCAGCAGACTCTTAATCTGCGGGTCGAAGGTTCGATCCCTTCGCGGCTCAAAAAGATGCGCTAATTCCTGAAGCTGTGAATAGGCGGGGGGATCCGCCCCCCTCGGGCAATGAATTGATCGCTTGCGGCATTGTGTATGGGTATGACCGGGGCTCCTCCTAAAAGCCCTCCAAACTCAGCCCACTCGCCGGATCGTTTGCCTGGTACAGGAATAACTCGTACAGCCGTAGTCTTGGAGTTTACCATACCGATTGCCATTTCATCAGCAATAATTGCCGAGATTGTCGCCGCGGTAGTGTCCCCCGGTAAAGCGATCATATCAAGCCCAACAGAACACACGCTGGTCATAGCTTCCAGTTTATCAAGATTGATTGACCCGGAACGAACCGCCTCAATCATACCTTCATCTTCGGATACTGGTATGAATGCGCCGGAAAATCCTCCTACATGAGTAGAAGCCATGATTCCCCCTTTTTTGACCATATCCGTAAGCATCGCTAACGCCGCGGTAGAACCGTGGGTTCCCGCTGATTCAAGCCCCATCTCTTCCAGTATCCGGGCTACCGAATCTCCCACAGCCGGTGTCGGAGCAAGAGACAAATCAAGAATCCCGAAGGGAACTCCAAGCCGTTTGGCGGCTTCCATACCCACTAATTGCCCCATCCGAGTAATCTTGAAAGCAGTCTTCTTGATAACATCCGCTAATTCATCAAAACTCGCGCCGCGATGCGCTTCAAGCGCTGCTTTCACCACCCCCGGACCGGATACGCCTACGTTAAGACAGTGTTCCCCCTCGCCTGGACCATGAAAAGCCCCTGCCATAAAGGGATTATCCTCTGGGGCATTACAGAACACCACCAGCTTTGCACAGCCTAGCCCGTTTTTATCCGCAGTCTTTTCCGCAGTCTCCTTTACGATTTCCCCCATGCGCCGTACCGCATCCATGTTGATCCCGCTTTTTGTGGTCGCTACATTCACGGATGCACAGACCCGATCCGTATGAGACAGAGCTTCAGGAATCGAATTGACAAGCCGCTGATCTCCGGTAGAAAATCCTTTCTGTACCAGTGCGGAAAAGCCGCCTACAAAGTCAATATCTAATTCTTTGGCAACCTCATCGAGAACGTGTGCGTAAGGCGTATAATTCTTGTCTTCTGAAGAACCCGCTACCAGCGCGATAGGCGTTACGGATACTCGTTTGTTGATGATCGGAACCCCGTATTCAATTTCTATTTCCCGTCCGGTCTTAACCAAAGAACCTGCAACGCTCAAAAGTTTATCCCGGATCCGCCGGCGGGTCTCAATTCCTGATGCGCCGGCGCAGTCGAGCAAAGATATCCCCAGCGTGATAGCCCGTATATCGAGCTTATGCTGAAGGAACATATCTACGGTTTCTTTTATTTCAAAAGGAGTAAAAAGCATATTATATCCTTAATTAGTGTGCATGATACCGCTGACTTACCTAAGTCCCCAAATCTTGATAGTTCTATCATCTGAACCGGAAATGATTCGCGCTCCGTCACGGCTATAGGCTACAGACCAAACCCCGTCTTGATGTCCGGTAAGAGAACGCAGTTCTTGACCAGTCTGAGCGTCCCAGACCTTGATAGTGCCATCCCAAGAACCAGAGACGATTCGGGTCCCGTCAGGACTATACGTTACGGATTTTACTATATTGGAATGACCGGAAAGAGTAAACAATACTTCCCCGGTCTGGGCATCCCAGACCTTGATGGTTTTACGGTTAGAACCGGATACTATCCGTTTACCGTCAGGACTATACGCTACAGACAGCACTCCGCCTTTGTGTCCGGTAAGGGTTTGCAGTTCTTCCCCGGTCTGGGCATCCCAAATTCGGATGATACTGTCATTTGCGGTGGAACTTTGCTCTAAAGCTCCGGAAACGATCTGTTTCCCATTGGGACTATAGCACAGAGAAGATACGTCGCTTGTATATCCGGTAAGGGTTTGCAGTTCTTGACCAGTCTGAGCGTCCCAGATTTTAATAGTACCGTCCCAAGACCCGGAAACGATCCGCCCCCCGTCAGGACTATAGGCTACAGACCAAATGCCGCCGGTATGCCCGGTCAAGACCAGCCGTTCCTGACCGGTTTGGGCATCCCAGACCTTGATAGTTTCGTTATTAGATCCTGTAACAATCTGCATACCGTCAGGACTACAGGCTACAGACCAAATGCCGCTGTCGTACAACGGAAAGGTCAGCAATTCCTGACCAGACTCGGCATCCCAAACCTTGATGGTTCTGTCTTCAGAACCAGAGATAATCCGCCGTCCGTCAGGACTGTATGTCACTGCCCAAACCCCGCTGGTATGTCCAGTCAGGGTCATAAGCTCTCCGAATTCCTCCACTTGAGGTTTGTTGGGATCGGCGATATGGCGCGTTTTATCACCAGAACCGGCAGTCCCGCAGCTTACCGCTAAACAGCAAATCACCAGCCCCCAGAGGCCTATCTTTTTCATACAAAACATAAACCGCCTCCTGTTTATATCCGGTGCATTGACTTAAAAACCTCTTCGTGCATCAAGCTGATAGAGACCCGCATAGCTTCTCCCATTACCGCCAGTTCTTTCTTGATTATTTCCAGATTTTTGTTGCTTTGAGACAGATCAACCATCATCATCATCACAAAATTCCCAGACAAAATCGTTTGACTTATATCTTCAATATTAATATTCCGCTCTGCTAAAAAAGCGCTGACTTGAGCGATGATGCCTACCTTATCGGCGCCTACCACGGTAATGACTGCGTTCACAAAACCTCCTTGTCTGTATGGCATAATCAAATATACTGTTTAGGAAACAAATAATCAATTCCGTATCTTGTTTTTGTATGGTCTATCCTTTTCTGATGTGAAGCGGAATCGAACTCAGCTCTTTATCATCAATGTAAAGAATAAAATTAATTACCCCGCTGCTTTTAAAGCGGAGATTAGAAATGGTAAAAACCAGATGGGATACAGCAGTAGCATTGCCTACTCCCTTGACTTCCACATTGCCATTTATGGTATCCATACTCATTTCCCCGTTCAGGTCTCTAGTTTCAATCCTAAAGGTATGATAAGAAAATTCCCAAATATCAAAACGAATCCTGATGACTACCGATAGTTGAGGATGTATACAAGGAAAATTACGGGAAATAATGGTATCAAAAGTTCCTACAATGGTTAGTTTGCCACCGTTTTCCTGAGCGTAATCACAGAATGTAAATAATTCAATTTTCATACCCCCTCCCTCTTATTCATACGCTGATATTTTGAATTACATAGAGGAATTATTCACCGGTGGATCCAAAATATAATATTTGAAAATGGCAAAGAGGACAAAATATAATGGGAATTTGAAAACCCTTATATAAGAGAGACTGCTCTCTTTGCCGTCAGCTCCCCCATTCTTATTATCACCTAGTCTTTGCCTAAATATAATCTAACCATAATTCAAACTTTTAAAAAAAGCAAGTCTGTAATTTTTCAGCGTATTTGTATGCCCCAGACCCTGCTGCTCTTATTCAGCCCTGCTCTGACAGAAAAAATTTACCCTAAAAAGGTCCACAAATCCTGATCAGTCCTTCGATCTTCAGGGCCCCGGATGTCTACAGGCAGGTCTACGGTTTCCGCGCCGGAGCAGTCGCAGCGCCCCGGAGTCATCCGCAAGCCCTGAATCCGGTCCTGTCTAATCGCCTGAACATAATCCTGAATGGAGGTCATTTTCGTATCCAGATACACCCCGAACACCCCGCCGGGCTGGACATCCGCGGCGCTGTGGATGTCTGACCCCGCGGTGACCGGAAGCCCCAGACGTTTCGCGTACCGCATAGCAAGGGCGTCGTAGGATTGGCTGTGGTTGCCCCCATTTGCCGCTTCCACCCCGTGTACGCAGCCGGTGGATAAATGGATTCCTCGAATATAGGCGTGCTGCCTGAAAGGGTGGGCCTGCACCACACAGCCGCCGTACTGGACCGCGGTTTCGTACTGTTCCCGTCTTGTCCAACAGGCTGCCTCTGGGTGTTCCAAAAGCCATTCCTTATCAAGACCGTACACCAAATAATCGTCGTCATCAAAGGTCTCTTCCCAGCCGAAAAAGACGTCCAGCCCCTGTTTAGCCCCTTCGTTTCGGGCTTCTTCATACCCCCGGCAAAACCGGTCTACCCATCGGTTCCAGGGCAGGCTCCGGTCTATCGCGGTATTGCCGTTGTAGAAATGATCCGTAATGATAATCCCCGCATACCCCAGGTCTTTGTACCGGCGAATATAGTCCCGCCCCGGGGATACCGCGCAGATGCTGGCTTGAGACGTATGCAGATGGGTCTCGTATAAATAGTTCATACCGGCTTCCCTTTGCCCGAAACGATCCGCCAGGCTTTTTTCACCAAACCGATTTTGCCGAAAAGCAGCCAATACAAAGCCAGCAGGACAGCCCCTCCGGGTACGCCGTAGACAACAAGCCCCAACAGGATAAGCAGCCCGGCAGCCGCAAAATCCCCAAACGAATTGAACAATCCGGCGACCTGTTCTCCCAAATCAGGTTTGCCTGAAGGAACCGCCGAAAAGGGAGCCTGTACCGTAAGGGTAATCGTAGCGTACTCCGCCAGATTAGCCAGAGAACGCAGGTCTGTTCCCATCCAGTCGATTTCGTTCTGAAGTTCCCCAAGCCGGGTCTCTATTGCCATAATTTCTTCAATCGTTTTGGCGGTTCCCAGATATTTCTGAAACGTCGTCCGCAATTCCTGCTTTGTTTTGAGCCGTCCCGCCAAATCATAATACTTGATGGTTACGTCCTCGACGCTCTCAGAGCGGGAAAGGGTTTTCCCCAGGGTTTTTAATTCCTCAAGCAAGGGCTGAAACGAAGATTCAGGCGCCCGGATAGTATACAAACGGTGCTGTTCATAGATTTCCGTATGGGAAGAATAGGCTCCATATTTGCTCATCGCCGCGGACAGGGGTATTTCAGCGGCTTCCGGGTCCGGAGTCTGAATACGAAGGTCCGCCCGTTTGACGAGCTTCCGGGTCTGCTCCGCCGCCCCAAGGTGTTCGGAAAGGGGTTCCGGTTCTGAAACGTTCTTATTATCATCCCCGGACCTGCTATAAACCGCAGACTCAGCCTGCAAGAACCCGGCGTTTTGGGGCCCGCCGCCGCTGGAGGGGGCTTCATACTGAGTGGTTTCATACTGAGCCGGTTTAGCGCAGCCGAGCAGCCCAAAGCCTAAGAGCAGTACCGCCGCCTTCACAGCGGAACCGGTCACGCCTTTTCTCCCAACACCCGGACCTGTACCTTTCGGGTTCGAGGTCCGTCGTACTCGCTGAACCAAATCCCCTGCCACGTTCCCAGCAGCAGTTTTCCGCGGCTGACAATAAGGGTAATCGAAGGTCCTACAAGGCTCGTTTTGGTATGAGCCGCTGAATTGCCCTCCCTATGCCGGAATTCCGGCAGGTCCGGGGATAGCGCCCCTAACGCAAGGGATAGGTCCCGGGGCACGTCGGGGTCCGCGTTTTCGTTCACCGTAACCGCCGCGGTGGTATGGGGGACAAACACCACGCAAATCCCCTCCGCCACCTCAGAGTCAGCTACGATTTTCTGGACTTCCCCGGTAATGTTGATCCATTCGTCTTTACAGCTTGTCCGAACATTAAAACCCGCTAATGAAGTCATGGCATTATTCCTTTTTCTGTTTTTTACTGTTTTCCTTTGTTTATTCTACCTTTTTTAATTTTAAATGTACACTCACCGCCATATAGTCCGCACATCGATATATCTTTATATACTTCTATAGAAATCTATGTATTATAATATTTGATTACATAATAAATAACATAGCCCCAGCTGCATATACCATGTACTACAGCCCAAAAAATTGATTTCCATGCGGTATATGAAATAATCATTGCCAAACATGAACCGAATGAAATCCCCGCCTTTATTGAGGTTGCCGCCATTTGATTATTATTCGCCATTACGCGCCTCCCGGATTGGTTTTTTACTATAATTTTATTGTTTGAACTGTGTCAAGCTGTTTCCATATAGAG
>JAITHD010000136.1 GCA_031280155.1 Treponema sp.
GTGTTACAATCCTCCCGGGACGCCCGGTTGAGCCTTTCATGGCTTGCCTCCGTAAAATGGTCTTCGTTTTTCCATTCTACCATGAGGCCGGGTGTCCTATTTGTTTATGAGATTAGACACGCCCTTGTCCGCACTCACCGCCTAAATGCCGGCGCGTCTAGGTCTCTAATTTTGTTTATTATATGCACCTAAAATTGAACCTTTAAGAGTTAAACCATACAAAGCCGAGGATATTACTTGGTTTTAGCGGGAGGTTTCGCGATCATCTCTGATTGTCCCTTGATAAGCAGGTTTACATACTCAAGGATGTGTTTTTGCATCTCTGGAGAAATTTTACGAAACTTTTCAAGTAAATCTTGTTCATGGGGAGAGTATTCATTGAACATCGCCCCTTCCCCGGTTCGCAGCCAGGCTTCATTGACATTGAACGTGAGACAGATGAGGCGAATATTCTGTTCGGTCAACTGACTTTTTCCCAACTCCAGGGAAGAGATCGCCGCACTGGTCAAGCCCAAACGCTCGGAAAACTGCCCCTGATTGAGATCCATGGATTTTCTCAATGCAATTAATCGGTCTGTTATGTTGTCGATCATATATTTTATTATAATAACTCGCACATAATTTTCAAATAATTTGAATACCTCTTGACTATTAAAATAATTTTATATATATTTAAAATAATTTGAAAATACAAGGAGGTGCTATGGACCAGGAAAGCAGAGAGTTCATTGAAAAATTTCGGCGGCTTTATCCTGCCCATCAAAAGGAGGTGATAGATCGGCTGGATTGGACGCTGTTTGCTGAAACTGCGGTGAAACGGCAGTACGGTCTTTTACCAGAAGCAGCGGAACCAGACAAAGAAAACGGCGGTTACCGGTTTCTGAATGCAAGTCAAGCTCCGCATTATATGACGCTGTGCACTGTTCAAAAAGGGATATAAGGGCTTAGGTCCTTAATTATATTTTATCATCATAAGGAGATGAAGATGAAAAACAAGTATTTTATTATGGCGGGACTGTTCAGCATAGCGCTGGCAGTCGGGTGTTTATCTAGCTGCGACAATAGCGGCGATGACAGCGGTGGCGGTAATGGCGGCGGTAATGGGATGGGGACTGTAACCATTAGCGGCTTACCGGCAGGCTTTAATAATGGAAAGATTAATCATAATCAATTTAACGGTACTCATACTACCCTTGTTGCGTATACCTTGAATGCCGGTCAGATGACATCGGGAGTTTTGGATAATACTGGCAGTTCCTCCTATAGTAACGGGAGCATTGTTATATCTGTGCAAGGCATTAATGGAGGAACTTCGTACGGATTTACAAATGGAACATACAATATTACCTTTACGGTAAATAACGCGGATAATAATACCTTTAATAAGCAGTTTGTGAATGTCCCTGTCAATTTTAGTGGGTCCGCAGGCACGGTGGCATACGACCAGAACGCCGTCCACTGGCAGTGAAGTATTTGTTCCTGCCTCGCTTATGCCAGGGCGTATAGCAGCCTTGGCATAAGCGCTTCTGTGGTTGCCTGTCTATCATACCCATGCCAGCCAAAGCCTCTAACAACTCTCATTAGACAATAGGTTTTCAATCTGTTCTTTGCCGCTGTACCGCCTTAGATCCCCAGCCCCGTTTGATTGCGCGCTGCTATTCAAGAAACCCCTAATGCGGCTGTCCTTTGAGGGGCGTCAGGGGCTTCTTGAAAAAAAGCGCTGTCTTTGCTATAGTGAATTCCTAGAATATGGCGGAATACAGAATTAAACGGGCGGGAAAAAGCACAGCCCAATGGCGGTATAACTATGCAGGTAGTTGAGTGGGGGTCCTTCATCGAAAAAAACAGGACAGCCCAGCCTGAGACCGCCATGACTATCGGCGTTTTCGATGGGGTACACCGGGGACATCAGAGGCTCATAGAAAAAATAGTCCGACAAGGACCGAATCCTACGGCGGTCACGTTTAGGCAAAGTCCAAAACGGGTAATCAGTCCTGATGCCGCGGGAGGAGCTATTCTCAGCCTTTCCCAAAAACTTGGTATTTTTGAAAGATTAGGGGTTTTACAAACAATCCTGATTGACTTTTCAGAGGATTTTAGTAAACTAAAGGGACAGGAATTTATTGATTTGTTGATAAAATGCGGAAATTTGACTTATTTGGTCGTCGGCAGTAACTTCAAGTGCGGGTATCAGCTTGATACTGACGCGGGTCTCATCAAACAGCTCAATGACGCGAGAGGTATTAAGACTGACGTGGTGCCGCCGGTATTGGACGGAGCCTATCCAGTGAGTTCAAGCCGTATCCGCAGGGCTATAGCGGCAGGGGATCTTGCCGGCGCTCAGGCTGGGCTGGGACGGTATGTTGCTGTTGACTTGACCGGGACAGCCCCGGAATGTGCGGGAGAAGAGGTGTTTTTTGACCTTGCGTCTCAGGGACGGGTTCTTCCCCCAGACGGACGGTATCCGTCGATTGCGTATGAAATCAATATAACAGAAGGGAAAAAAACCGAAATCAGACTTGATCATGGAAAACTGTTTATCCCTTCGGCGTTCAACCCGGTGAGAGGCGTTGAATTGTTAAGTGGTTCCCAAGGAGAATAAGTATATGGCATTACACAAAGAAACGGTAACGTCCATTGTTACCAAATTCGGTAAAAATGAAAAAGATACCGGAATGTCGGAAGTCCAAGTTGCTTTGTTGACCGAGCGGATCAATCAACTTACGGAGCATTGCAAACAGTTTAAGAAGGATAAATCAAGTCAGCGCGGTTTATTGATCCTTGTCGGCAAACGCCGTCGAATGCTGAAGTATGTACAGCGGGTCGATGTAGAACGATACCGTTCTCTGATTAAAGAATTGGGTCTCCGAAAGTAAGGAATCCCCCGGAACCGGTTACAGAATAAAGCGCCGGCGCCGGGTTTTTTATGTACAAAAAAAAATTAAGGAAATTATGGTTCAAAGAGTAACGTATACTATAGCCGGTCAGGAATTGATCCTTGAAACCGGTAAAATTGCAAAACAAGCTGACGGCTCGATTTTTGCCAAATACGCGGGGTCCTGCGTGATTGTTACAGTCTGCGCTTCAAAGGAGGCGGTTGAGGGGCTTGATTATGTTCCGGTTACGGTGGATTACAACGAAAAATACTATGCCGCCGGAAAGATTCCCGGAGGTTTCATCAAACGGGAAGGACGCCCAAAAGACAAGGAAATCCTGGTGTCCCGTCTCATAGACCGTCCTATGCGCCCGCTTTTTGATAAACGGTTTGGGCGGGAAATTCAGATAGTGCCTACCACGGTATCAACGGATCAGATAAATCCGCCGGATATTCTCGCTATTATCGCTTCTTCCGCGGCAGTACATATTTCAGATATTCCCTTTAATGGTCCTGTCGCGGGAGTCCGAATCTGTTCGGTGAAAGGACAGCTCATTGTCAATCCGACGTACAGCGAGATTGAACAATCAGACCTTGAGATCGTGGTGGCTGGTACAAAAGACGGCATCACTATGGTGGAAGGCGGAGCTAATGAAGTCAGCGAAGATCGGATGATCGAGGCTTTGGAAAAAGCCCGCTCGGTGATTATTGAATTGTGCGCTTTACAGGAAAAACTGCGGGAACTTGCAGGACAAGCCAAGCTGCCCCTTACTGAAAGCTCGGCGGTTCTTGAAAACAGCGAAGCGATTCGGTCTGCCGCGTATCCGCGCCTGCGGGAAGCCTGTTTTCTCAAGAGCAAGCAGACCCGTCATGAAGCCATTTATCAGGTTAAAGCGGATATTAAGGCTCAATATGCGGAACAACTGGAAAATGAAACTCAGCAGAAACTGATGGCCGCTCTTTTTGACGATATGGAATACGAGATTCTTCGTTCTTCGATTTTGGATGAAGGCCTGCGGGTTGACGGCAGAGGAACCGAGGATATCCGGGACATTACCTGCGAGGTGGGGCTGCTTCCAATGACTCATGGTTCAGCTCTCTTTACTCGGGGCGAAACTCAGGCGCTGGTAACGACAACCTTGGGAACCGTATTGGACGAGCAGGTCTTTGATGATATTGACGGAGATAAACGGGAACATTTCATTCTTCATTATAATTTTCCGCCCTATTCAGTCGGCGAGGTTGGGCGTTTAGGTACGGGACGCCGGGAAATCGGACACGGCAATCTGGCTCGGCGCTCGCTTGAGGCAATGGTTCCGTCCAAAGAAGTTTTTCCTTATACGATTCGGGTTGTTTCTGAAATCATGGAATCTAACGGGTCTTCTTCGATGGCTTCGGTTTGCGGCGGCACCTTGTCTATGCTTGATGCGGGGGTTCCCATACATAGGCTCATCGCGGGAATCGCTATGGGGCTTGTCACTGACGGAGAGCGTTATGCGGTGCTGTCGGATATCCTTGGAGAAGAAGATCATCTTGGAGACATGGATTTCAAGGTTGCGGGAACTGAAACAGGAATCACAGGCTTTCAGATGGACATTAAAATCGCGGGAGTAAGCCCTGAGATCATGCGGAAAGCTTTGGATCAAGCAAAGCGGGGAAGATTCCATATTCTTTCGATTATGAAGGAAACTATCAGCAAGCCCGCCGCTGTCAGCGATTTAGCGCCTAAGATCATGACCTTCAAAATAGAGGTGGATAAGATTGGAGTTCTCATCGGAGCCGGGGGAAAAACAATTAAAGCCCTGTGCGAACAGTACCGTGTTACCATTAATACCGATAATGACGGAACCATTACGATTTACGGGAAGAACACCAAAGACACTGAAGACGCCCACTGCACGATATTGGGGATTGTATCAGATCCGGAAGTCGGCAAGATTTACAAAGGCACCGTCAAGCGGCTCATGGAGTTCGGCGCTTTTGTGGAGATTCTTCCGGGCAAGGAAGGATTGGTGCATATTTCTAAGCTTTCCCGGCAGCGGATTGTGTCAGTTGGAGAGGTGGTTAAAGAGGGGCAGGAAATTCCGGTAAAGCTCCTTGAAATTGATAAGATGGGACGGCTTAATCTTTCCTACATTGATGCGATTGATCCGGGCGGAGAATCTATCCGCAGAGAAGACGGACGCCGGGATGGAAGTCATTCAAGGCATGAACGCTCCCGTCATTAAGGTATATAAAAAAGAATCGCAAATTCCCCTTCCCCAGTATGAGACCTCCGGGGCGGCGGGAATGGATCTTCGAGCTTTTCTGGGAGAAGCCCTCTATATTGCTCCGCTGCAGCGAGTACGGATACCTACAGGACTGATTTTTGAAATCCCTGGGGGCTATGAAGCCCAGATTAGACCTCGGTCAGGACTTGCCTTTCGCCAGGGTCTTACAGTTTTAAACGCTCCCGGCACTATTGATTCAGATTATCGCGGGGAAATAGAAGTAATACTCATCAATCTGGGAACCGAATCAGTTACGGTCAAAAACGGAGACCGGATAGCTCAAGCAGTGATTGCGCCGGTGAGCAGGGCTGTCATAGTTGAAACCGCCTCTGACGCGCTGTCCTCCACTATTCGGGGAACCGGCGGCTTTGGTTCTACAGGAGTTTGACTGCGGTATGACTCATTCCCGTTCTATGTCTTGGACCTTGTTTAAATATATTGTAGGTGAAACCTTGTTTTCATTTACCGTATGTTTTTGTTTTTTCTTTTTTGTATTTTTTGTTAATCAATTATTAGTTGTAGCTCAGGATATGCTGTCTAAAAAGGTTCCGATTCCCCAGGTAATCCAACTGATACTGTATGCGATTCCGGTAATTATCGCTACTTCCGCGCCGTTCGCCACCTTAGTGGGAACCTTGGTAACGATAGGACGGCTTACTTCAGATAATGAGATTCTTGTGATGCTTTCTTCAGGGCTTTCATACCGGATGATTTTTGTCCCTGCCCTAACCGTGGGAATCTTTATCTCGATACTGTCTTTTATTGCCAATGATATACTTATGCCCGCAGGACGGGTGCAGTATCTGCGGCTCTATCGACGGATTCTCGCTTCGACTCCTGCCTTGGAGTTGAGCGCCCATTCGGTGAAGCGGTTCAAAGATACGGTGATCGTTACCGGCGGCGTAAGCGGCAACGCCATTGACGACGTATTTATTCTCGATAAGACCAGCGACGGGGAGCGGCGGGTTATCATGGCGAAAAACGCGGAACTTAGGGACGCAGGCAGAGAAGGGCTGAGTCTCGATCTTAATCGGGCTTTTATTCAGTCTTCCAAGGAAATCGCCCGGTATGATTATGATTACGCTTCCAGTGAATTCCTGCGGTATTGGGTTCCTCAAGAAGACATGATTCAGGCGGTCTCTTCGATAACGCCGTCAGAGATGAGTTCCCGAGATGTGAATCGAGAGATTAAAAACAAACAACAGCAGTTACAGAAACGCCTTAATGAACGGTACAACCGAATCTTGAGTAACGCCTTGGCATTGGAAAACAGTCTTCGTAAAGGCTCGCAAAACGAAGCGTGGAACCGCAGGGCTAATAATCTCGCCAACTTTTCCCAAGAAATCAGGACCGCCGCCGCTATTACAAGAGATCGGAGTCTGCTTAGTTATATGGTTGAGTTTTACAAAAAGTTTTCAATTCCTTTTGGGGCGTTTTCTTTTATGTTTCTTGCGGTTCCTATAGGGCTGATGATGAAAAAAAGCGGGCAGGCCATGGGATTTATTTGCGGACTCAGCATTACGTTTATCTATTGGTTTATGATCATAGGAGGGCAGACTATGGCTCTCAGGCTCAATTATCCTCCTTTTTGGTGTATCTGGCTTCCGAATGTTTTGGCAGTTACCATTGGAATCATTTTGAGTATTTTAAGATTCCGAAAATAATCTTGATCTCCGGAGGCGTTGGCGTGACAGTTCTTGATCGGTATTTGGTAAGACAATTCCTTCCTATTTTCGGGATTGCGATAGTTATGTTTATGCTGTTTATCTCGCTTATCGATCTTTTCGCTAACTTGTGGCGTTATCTGAATTATGAAGTGCCGGCAGTCCAAATTTTGCAGGTAGCCCTTTATTATCTGCCTAAAACCTTTTCCTATGCTTTGCCGGTTTCGCTTCTTTTTGCCGCGGCATATACCTTGGGAGACCTTTACAGCAGGAATGAATTGACTTCTGTTTTTGCTTCCGGGATACCTTTTTATCGGTTCAGTCTGCCTCTGGTGGTGATTGGTTTGGGGGCTTCGATTTTCGCGTTTTTCTTTGAAGATCGAATCGTAATCCCTACGTTCAAGGCAAAAAACGATCTCGGCAGTACCTTGCTGCGTCAGTCCCGACGGGAAAAGGACTCGGATATTGTCATCAAGGCAAAAAACGGCAGGCTCATCTATTCTATTGATTATTATGATCATCGAACCATGATGCTGAATGGGATAATCATAGTTGAACAGTCTGAAACAGGCAATTTTTTATCGGTAATCCGGGCTCCCAAGGCTGCTTGGAATGGAACCTACTGGGAGTTTTCTAACCCCCTGATCTATGAATGGGAAGGAGACATGCTGCTGATTAAACCCCTGCCCAGCACAGACGAATATCGGGAAAGTCCTGACACCTTCCGCCGCAGCGCGGTAAATGTGGAAGACCTGTCCGTGAAAGAAGCGGCTTTTATGGTTGAAGACCTGAAACGCGCGGGACTTCCCATTACCAATGTCTTGGCAGACTACTATCACCGGTATTCGTTCTCGTCAGTCTCTTTTGTGGTGATGCTTCTTTCAATTTCTATGGGCGGACGGTTCAGAAAAAACATATTGCTTATGAGTTTTACCGCAAGTCTTGGGTCAGCAGTGGTTTTTTACGTTACCGAGATGATTACCATGATGATGGCTCGGCTTGGGTATATTCCGCCAGTTGTGGGGGCTTGGTTTCCAGTGGGGCTTTTTGTGGTTATTGGGGGGATATTTTTACGAAGCGCAAAAACGTAATCCGCCTAAGGCATCCCGGTCTTGAAACATTTTTCAAATTCAGCTAGGTTTTTTCTTGAAAATTATCCGGTTCGCCGTAAAACCTCTTAGAAAAAACCCTTTAGGGCTGGGGATATACGGCGCGCCGAAAACGTTTTGTACCAATATCCTTGACCCCCCGCCTGCTTGAGGGTATACTTAAAAAGTCAAATAGACCTACCCACGGGGCGTGGGGAAGTAACGTCTATGGATATGGAGGCTCCGGTTCTTGGCAGCAAGCATGAAACCGCCGTAGAAAAATCTTTTAGGCGGGGGAGCTGACGTTTTGGTAGTAAGGAGTAATGATATGGAACAACAACCGGTTATACCTGCCGGCAGTGAATGGACGGATAAACATATTCGAGATTTTTGCGGCTCCCCGGTTTCTCGCATCTCTGACGAGTGGATGCTCATAACCTGCGGCAATACAGCGGATCAGAAAGGACTATGGAATACCATGACTGCTTCTTGGGGAGGTCTTGGGGTGTTATGGAGCAAAAATGTGGCCTTTATGTTCATCAGACCGACTCGTTTTACCTTTGCCTTGGCAAATGAGTCACAACTATTTACCCTTTCTTTTTTCGACGCCTCATATCGGCGGTCCTTGGAAATCTGCGGCGCCGCCTCGGGACGGGATACGGACAAAGCCGCTCAAGCCGGATTAAAACCTATCGTGTTCAGCGACGGCAGCATCGCCTTTCAGGAAGCAAAAGAAATTATCGTCTGCCGGAAACTCTATGTTCACGACTTTGATCCGGGGCAGTTCCTAGACCCCTCGATTGAAGGGCTGTATCCTGTCAAGGACTATCACCGTATGTTCATCGGAGAAGTCTTGACCCTGCGGGTAAAAGAAGCGTAACAAGAGGTCAGCGCCAAAGTCCGCCATTAGCCGGAAACCCGCATAGCAATGCCGTGCCGCTCAAAATAGTCAACCGCCGCAGCAAAGGAAGTTTCTTTGGAAACCTCCATGAGAAATAAACACCATACTTTTGCCGCTCCCCACCGGCGCTGATTGCGGGCTATGGTTTGGCTGCATATATTATCTTTGTTTCGTATGGTAACGGCATTCATTTTTTCAAGCCGTGCAGTAATATGTTCTCCTTCATACTGCATGGAGGGGATGGCGTTTTTCAGCATTTTGACTGAAAGATACTCTTTTCCTACTGCCGCATAGGTATTAGGAATTACTTCAACAGTTCCATCCGCAAATCGTACCCGCGAATGGGTTGCGCCGGTTCGGAGAATCGCTGCTATCTGCATGAGCGTACCTGCCTCTGTGTTATGATTATGGTGATTATCTCTAAATTGTGTTCAATAATCAAGAGATCGGTATTGTCCGATGCTGACCCGTCTGGGGATATAAGGGGCAACGAAAACGTTTTGTACCAACATCCTTGACCGCTCTGGTTGCTTTGTTGTATACTAAAAAAGTCAAATAGACCTACCCATGCAGCATGGGAACGTAATGTCTATGGATATGGCGGCTCTGGCTCCCGGTAACAGGAGTGAAACCGCTGTAGAAATACCCGTTTAGAAAAAAGAAAAAAGAAAAAAGAAAAGAGCGGGAAAGAAGTAGAAATCTTAGGGAGTAAGCCGGGCAACCGACCCAAGCCCTAAGCCCTAGAAAAAACCTTTAGGCAGGGGTAGCTGACATTGAGTACCATGAATTATTTAGAACTTCCTGTATACAAACATAAGGATCGGATTCTTGAAGCCCTGAAAACGCATCAAGTAGTGATTGTTGAAAGCCCTACCGGTTCGGGTAAAACAACCCAATTACCGGTGATACTCCACGAAGCCGGATACAGCGATAACGGCGTTATCGGGGTAACTCAGCCCCGGCGTATTGCCGCTATATCGGTGAGCGAGTTTATCGCCCGTCAGATGGGAGTTTCCATTCCGGGAATGGTGGGCTTCAAGATGCGTTTTGAAGATATGACAGACCTTCATACTAAGATTAAAATTATGACTGACGGTATTCTTTTGCAGGAGATGAAACTTGATCCGTACCTTTCAAAATACGGCTGCATTATTGTTGACGAGGCTCATGAACGGAGTTTGAATATTGATTTTATTCTCGGTCTTTTAAAGCGGATCATAGAAATCCGGGTAGAATTCAAAGTCATTATTTCTTCGGCTACGATCAACGCGCAGGTCTTTTCCGCCTATTTTGGAGATTGCCCTATTGTCAAAATTGATTCAGACACCTATCCAGTTACGGTAGTTTATGATCCGCCTGCGGTGGTTTTACATTCCGCAGATTATACCGCTGTGGAAGCTCTTCTTGCCAAGATTCACAGCATTGTAGAACGCCGGGTAAGCGAAGGACCTTCAGGAGATATTCTGATCTTTCTTTCTGGAGAAAAGATGATCAAAGATTGTATGGCTTTATTAGAGCATGGACCTGCGGCGGCGTATCTGCATCTGATCCCGCTCTACAGCAGGCTCGGCAAGGAAGAACAGGATCGGGTTTTTGAGACTCCTCCGGCAGGTAAGATTAAAGTGGTGATTTCCACGAATATTGCGGAAACTTCGGTTACAATTGACGGCATTACCACGGTTATTGATTCAGGCTTGTCAAAGCTCAACTACTATAACCCTAAAACCTTTACGTCAAGTTTGGTAGAATCCCCTATATCAAAAGCCTCGGCGAATCAGCGGAAAGGACGAGCAGGACGTACTCAGCCCGGTATGTGTTATCGGCTCTACAGCAGGCGGGATTTTGAAAACCGCCCCCTTTTTACCACCGAAGAAATTTACCGCACTGATTTATCTGAGGTAGTCTTGCGTATGGCTGATTTAGGAGTCTCCGGGTTTGAGGAATTCGATTTTATCGCCCCCCCAAGCAGGGAAGGAATCATCGCGGCTATTGAAACTCTGCATCTTTTGGACGCGCTGGAAAAGGATCGGAGCCTCTCCAAAATCGGCAAGATGATGACCGAATTTCCTTTGTCCCCAAGAGAATCCCGAATTATTGTAGAAGCCATCCTGAAATACCCAAATCTTATTGAAGAAACCCTCATCGCGGTGGCTTTCCTTTCGAGTCAAAGCCCGTACCTGCTGCCTCCCGGGGAAGAAACCGACGCGCGCACCGCGCACCACCGCTTCCAAGACCCAAAAGGAGATTTTGTATCCTATCTGAAACTGTACCGCGCATATAACGACGCGAAAAACAAAGCTAAATTCTGTGATAAAAATTATCTTGATGAACGAACAATGGCGGAAATTAGGAATATTGTATCTCAACTGGGAGAAATCATTACGAATATGCAGATTCCCCTGCTCTCAGGGGGGTCTAATGATGATTATCTTTGCGCGGTAGCTCGAGGACTTATCCAGTTCGTCTGTATCCGAGAAGGACGGGATATGTACCGAAGTCTTACGGCGGATCGGATACTTATTCATCCGGGTTCAGTGATGTTCCGAATGAATCCTCAATACCTTGTGGCTGGAGAGATTATCAAGACTACCCGTATGTACGCGATGTCGGTTTCTCCTCTGTTAAGACAATCTTTAGATACCATAAAAGACGATTTGCTTGATGAGCTGGAAAGACGCAGTCCGTCGCCGAATTCTAAGGAAGCGTCAAAGAGCGACAAAACAAAACAGACCCTTGATTTTACTACGGTGATCAAACTTGGAGACGAATTATTTGACATTAAGGTTATTAAAAAGAAGAAACAGGTTATTTTGCCTTGGGAACGGCTTGTACAGGTAAAAAATAGTCTTATCGGCGGGAATAACCGAAATACCCTGTACAAAGGGCAGTGGTCTGATCTATGGGGTACGATTCTCTTTCAAAACACTTATAAGCTGCTGGAAGGAGAACGATTGGAATTTATTCTTTCCCTCACGCCCTCCCTGAATCTCGACGGCGTTCTGAGTAAGCAATGGTCTCGGAAAACCCGATTTAACTCCAAGGAAAACCTTTGGGAACTGCTGGGGTCCTTGCCCCTGGTGGTAACCCCCGGATTGTGGAAAGCCGGCAAGAAAGATTTAGGGTTTCTCTGCCTTTTAACCGACAGCGCCGGCGCCTACTGGTTTACATGCTCCAGAGGTTTTCATACAAGTCTTAATGAAAGCATCGCCACCATGGAAATCCTTATTGATGAACTTCAGAATACTGCCAATATGGAGGTCAAGCAGATGGTAAATCAAACCTACCGGCGGCTTTTGGCTTATATTATTTAGGAAGCCTCGATTCAACATCCGCTGCTTCCCGCTCAAGGTCTATTGAACTAAAAATGTCTATTGACCGGCGGTATGCGGTTAAGGCGTCCTTCTCGCCGCCAGCCTTTTTGTATACGTCTCCCATAGCCCGCCAATCCGTACCAAGACCATAACTGTTTTCTGAGCGGCGATCAAATCCTATTGCCTTCCCTAAGGCTTCCAGAGCCGCGTCATACTGTCCTGACACAGAACGAATTGAGGCTATAAGATACCAGTCTTCAGCGGCTTTTTCCAGATAGTTGTTTTTCTCATGAAAGGCTAAGGCTTGCAGGATCGCGGCTTCTCCTTCAGCCCAACGTCCGCTCGCTCTTTCGGCTAAACCTATGACAATCCAGCCAAAAGCAATATAAAGTTTCTCGGTTTTCATAGCGGCTATTTCTTGACGTACCTGATCCCGCACCGCTTCAGCCGGGGCGGTCTCTGCCAAAAGCCTGCTCCGAGCCATGTAGATTCGTACCGCTCCGGCAAGTTCCAGTTCTCCGGCGGCTTCGGCTTCCCCTAAAGCATTGAGCCAAAACGCTTCGGCTTCGCCGCTGTAACCTTGAGCGTACAGGATGTTTCCCCGAGCGATTCCCTCAAGAATAAGCAGCCGGGGATTGTCAACGCTTACCGCAAGGCGGCGCGCTTCTTGCAGCATATCGAGGGCTTCCTCGTAACGCCCTCGATCCGCAGCCTGATTCGCAAGCTCCAGTTGGGTTTCCGCCATGTTTCGGACGGTGAATACTTCAGCCGGACGTTTAGGCGCTGAAGAACAGCTTATCAGCCCCAGAACGGTTAGACCGAATATCATGCGGCCCAGATACCGCTGGATTGAAAACTTCACTGCACCCTCCTAAAAAGAAACATCCCTAAGATTCGTTCCCCCAGCCTGGGATTGTACTTGCCTGGGAATTCCGCCTTTCAGGAGCGGGTTATTCGTCAAGGCTGTCAGCACGTCTTCCGCGGATTTGACGGCTTTCCGCACTTCCATGAGGAGCCCGGCGATTTGCGTCATATCCGCAGGCAGATAACTGGCGGTTTTATCAAGATTTTTCAGGATTCCTGATAAAGATTTGAGGGATGCCTCGAGATTCGTATATACCGCTCCTTCCCCGTCAAGCACTGTGGCGACCAGTCCGTCCGGGGCGTTGAGTTTTTCCGTAACCTGATTAAGGTCTGTAGTAATTCGATTAACATCCGCAAGGATCGGATTGATATCTTCTATCAAAGTATCCACAGTGTGCTTCACTGTCTCAGGCAGGGTTTTCACACCGGCAACGGTTTCTTCGATGCCTATCAAAGTCCGTCCTAAACTGGTTTCAGCAGTGCCTTTCAAGGCGTTATCAAGGTTTTCAATTAAGTCGTTTATCTGACTAAGCAGGAGACTGATGCCGTCGCTGGTTTCAAGACGGTAGGACAAACCGCTTTCAATGAGTTTTTTTCCTTCCGGCGAGTTTACAGCAGGGATCAGCCCTCCGGTTTCCACCAATTCCTTGCCCCGTCCCGGATGAAACCGAAATTGATTGCCTAATCCTATGGGACTAACATTAATATCGACTAAAGAACCCAAGGTTACGCGGCTTGTATAGTCGTCATGGATAACAAAGACAACCTCTACCCTATCGTCTTCAGTGAGTTTGAAGGATTTTATATTGCCAATGGTAAAGCCCTTATACTGAACCGACATATTGGGGCTTAATCCAGCGGCGCTGTCAAAATATGTCTTATAATTATGATCTCTGGCAAACCACCGCTGTTTTTTGCCTAGCAAAAAAATAATACATATCAAAGCAAGCGCCGCTATTGCAAGCAAAACCCCTACAATCTGATCGGCAAAACGAATTCTAAATTTCATTTGAAGCAATTCCTTTTTCAATATGCCGGACAAGCCGCTCATCTGAACTGATTTCTTCTCCTGTTAGGGTGAGAGAAATCTGTCCTCCCAGAATCATCACCATGTAATCAGCGAGACTTCTGATAATTCTGAAATCATGGCTTACAAAAATAATAGTGCTTTGTTGTTCTTTATGAACTTTTACCAAGTCTATCAGCCGCTGGGCTGACTGATCGTCTAACGATTCAGTCCATTCATCAAGAAAAAGAATATGAGGCTTGCACAGCATTGCTCTGGCAAAGGCGATAAGTTTCTGTTCTCCCATAGAAAGCTGGGAGGGTCTAATCAGGAGGTTTCTCTTGTACCCTACCTCGGCAAGGACTTCCTGCATCCGTTTTTCTCGTTCTGGTTTTGTCATCTGGGGAAAATGTATTCGTAAAGGCAGTTCCAAATTTTGGTAGAGGCTTTGATTTGCCCACAGCGCCGAATCTTGAAAAACCATGCCGCTTTCCCGGCGGAATTCCAGATTTTGTTCCCGATTCATCATATTCATATCCTTATCCCGGAAATAGACTGTTCCTCCAGTGGGAACCAGCAAGCCTGCGGTAAGTTTCAGTACCGTACTCTTGCCTCCGCCGGAAGGTCCCACTAATGCGGTGGTTTTTCCTTCATTAAACCGGTACGATACGCTCCTGAGAATATCCTGATTTTGAGTAGAGAACGATATTTCTTTTAATTCAATTATGTACCCCATAGCGTTATTCTATATTATATTCCTATTAATGAATAATAAAGTCCACATAATATAATATCAACTATAATGCACCATCCAAAGGCTGAACTGACCGCCCGCAATCCGGCGATAGGAATTTCGGTGCTTGCCCGTTCTACCGCAAAGCCTTGAATAATCGCTATTGTAGAGATGATCATCCCGAAACTAACGCTTTTAATCATAGAGATAACTATATCTGAGATGGTCAAGCCCTGAAATAAATTATCGAAATATATTGAGGCTGGTATAGGGTTAAAGATTTGAACCGCCAAAAAAGGTCCGACTAAACCGAAAAGTGAAAAGTAAAGATTCAGCAGAAACATAGAAATAGTTACGCCCAAGAATCGCGGCACCGCCAAATGTTCAATCGGATTAACCCCTACCGAGATATAGGCTTCAATCTCGTGAGAGATAACCATTCCCGCCATTTCCGTAGCAATAGCCGTAGCTGACCTGGCGCTGATAATGAACGCTGTAAGGACAGGACCAAATTCCCGCATAATTATAATAATAAGCAAGGAATAAATATACCGTTCTTGAGAAAAATTTGACAGAAAGGAGGTTCCAACCACATAAAAGCCGGTACCCAAACCGACTGCCAGCATTGAACTAATCCCTAGAGCTTCTACAAAGGTAAAAAGGATTTGCATGATAAGAATCTTAAATGAAGCCTGTCCTCGAAGTATAAAACAGCCGCAGCCTCTAAGAATCATCATAAAAAAACCAAGGCAATACCAAATAGAATCCAAAAAAGGTATTTTTATTTTCACTAGTTTCACCTCGCTCTGTTTTTAACAACCTGCGTTTAACGTATCACAATGCTTAACCCAACGGCGCTCTGGAATTGATATTTTCTTGACTTTGGGGTTAGGGTTCTTAATACTGCCAAACTAACATTAAATATAACAAAAAATAAAAAGGAGCGTCGAGGGGGTGATTCCACATTTGCATAGAGTTATAACGTTCCGGCTTTATATATAGATATATAATTTTATATAATACAAATATTTATCTAAATGTAATCTACAAATAATTACAAGGAATTTTGATGTTAAAATAACTTTGATTTAGAATAATAGCTTTGTCCGCCGCACGATTACGAAAATGGCGGCACAAGCGGCTGCACTTACACCGAGGGCAATAATTATCAGCAATCTAACATGGTTACTTTTTTGGAGTTGGTCAATATCCGCGTAAGCTTGGGCGAGGTCTTCATCTCTATCCTGCATCCGCTCACCTATCTGGTTGTTGTAGTTCTTCAAGTCTTCGTTCTGCCTCGATAATTTCTCTAACAAAAGCGTCGATTGCTCCAAAGAGTTCTCTGAGGTCTTGAGTTTCTCCGACAGCTCGGTCAAGGTCTCCTCGTGCCGCTTCAAGATTAGCTCG
>JAITHD010000150.1 GCA_031280155.1 Treponema sp.
TGGTGGTTATCCGCTCGGTTTCGGAGTCTTGGGCATATATAGAATCATTTGACGGGAGGCTCGGCTGGGTACTGCGGGATAAGATTATTGTATATTAGGAATCGGAATGGATTTTGGAGATATTTTAGATGAGTGGGAACGGCAGACCGCTATACCTCAAGGCAACAAAGGTAAACGCAAAGCTCCAGAAGCGAAGAAAACCCAAAGTCCAGGGACCGCTTCTAAACTGCATACCTCCAGTCAGGGGGAGCGGCTTCATCCGCTTACCCTTTGGCTCAGAACCCACGACGTATATGATAAGGATGCCGCCGGAACGGAAATAAACGTAAGTCCCGGAGAACGCCGGCGGCGGCTGCTTCATAAAAAACCGGATGCAACGATAGATCTTCACGGACTTACCCAGAATGAAGCATGGTCGGCGCTGGAAACGTTTTTTCAAGACAGCCGGCGGCGGGGCTTTGAGAAGCTTCATATTATTCACGGGAAAGGAAATCATTCAACAGGGGAGGCGGTTTTGAAGCAGACTGTCAAACGATTTATCGAGACCTGCCCTTTTGCCGGAGAAAACGGTCATGGAAACGCCGCTTCAGGAGGCTCTGGAGCTACCTGGGTTTTGATTAAACATACAAAATGAGCTGTCTAAGCCTAAAAAAAAATCGCTGCTGTAATCTTATTATGAGGATACTTGCTTTAAGTTCGTTTTTTCAGTATACTATAGCTATGTTTTCTCCCTCTGTCCGTCGATTTATCGCTCGGCTTGTCTTTATTATCGGTTTATTGTTCATGTTTCTGGGAAGCGCGTTTCTGTTAGGAAATCTTGCCGGTATTTCCCGGATTTCGGTGCTGGCGGCGTTTTTTTTCGTGATTATTGGATCAGGCTGCGCGGTGCTGGCGATAAAACTTAATAAACGTTCTCTGTATCTTTTTTTCGCGAGTTTTTTTATGCTTCTGGGTTTTTTTCTCTTCCTGTCGGCTCTCAAGATTATTCCCGTGTCTTTCTCAGAAGCCTGGCCCCTCTTATCGGTGTTTTGCGGGCTTGCCCTTTTTCCTGCGGGGTGGCACCGGTACGGCGTATTCCGCAGCCGCTATGTAGTTCCGTCTATTGCGTTTGTCATACTTGGTTCAGCGCTGCTTGTTTTTTCCTTTAACATCGTGCCGTTTTCATTTATGCAGTTTATGATAAATTGGTGGCCTCTTTTGGTAGTCTTAGTGGGCCTCATATTGGTTTTAATTTCCCTAAGTACGAAACTAAATATAGAAGATAATAATAAAAAGGATACAATTAGTTAAATGATTCAAAAAAACGTTGTGAGAATTAGTCTGTGCGCGTTAATTCTTGCGGCAAATTCTTGTAAAACCGTCAAAGAAACGTCTATTGCTCCGGCGAGTCCAAAGTTCTCAAAAGAGGAGTCCTCTCAAAATCGTCCTTCCGAAGGGGACATTGTTTATGAAATTCGTTCTTCCGCTGAAAAAGGCACGCCTTCGTCCCTCCAGAACGGTTTGGAACTGATTCGGAATCGAAATTTGGAGACCAATGATTTTGGACGGGTTATGAACGGGGTTATTACCGCCTTGATTCAAAAATTATACCCCAATCCTGCGGGGCGGACCCAGATTTCATTTTCAGCGCTGCCCCAAACCTCCCTATACAGTAAGATTCTACAGAAAATTGAGTCCGGGAAGTATATAGAACCAGCGCCGAATTCCCAGGATTATCTGGAATATGTGCTGCCTTTTCTCGCGTTACTGAAAGAGACTAATCAGGATCAGCTTATGCGGGTTTTGCCGTATCTTGAACGGGCTGAAGAATTAAATCCCTCGTCGGTTCTTGCGCCGTATTTTATAGGGCTGGTATATGAACGCATGAATAACCCTGCTGAAGCTATTGACGCATATTGGCGAGCTTATAAGCTGTCTTCAGAATGTTACCCTGCCGCGCTGGGACTGGTACATCTTATGAATAACGAAGGGCAAAAACAAGAAGCTCTCTGGATTCTTGAAGATTTGGCCGCCCAGTTTCCTGATAATAGAGCGATTAAGCGGGAACTTGCCCAGGGGTATTACTACAATGAGGATTGGTATCGGGCTGAACCGGCTATCCGAGAGGTCCTTCAGCAGAACAGCCGGGAACCGGAGTTTATACTCATGCAGGCTCATGTACTGGTGGAACAAGGACAATATCTCAAAGCTGTCGCTCCTTTAGACCAGTATGCGTCGATTGATACTACTAATAATCTGTATCTTTTTCTTCGAGCCAGAATTCAGGCTGAAGGCTATCATAATCAAGAGGCGGCACTGAATTATCTTCGTTCTATGCTCAGGCTTTCTGAGATTGACGACAAGGTAGCGGTCTATGCCGCGGGGCTGCTTCTGGATTCCGGCAGGACCGAAGAACAGGAAGAAGGGCAGAAACTGCTTCAGCGTTTATTGGAGGTCCCGTCGCCGCCGCTTATGGTGATCGAACTCGCCCTTAACGACGGGATCCGCCGGGAGGCTTGGTCTGAAGCTAAGGGGTATTTGCGGAGACTTCTGAACGAAGGGGCTTCGTCCCAGTATCTTTTGAAGGCTTACTTAATTGAGCGGAACCTGGGAAATAAAGACGCGGCTTTTGGGTATGCCAAAGAACTGCACGAAAAAGAGCCGTCTAATGAGGAGGGAACTATAACGTATATTTCAGCGCTTATTGATATAGGTCAGTTTGGGGAAGCCCGCAGTCTCATAGAAAGCCGTCTTGCTGCTCTGAACAGCGGCGCGGTAAAAGCCATGTATTACTATCAGCGGAGCCGGATCCAGGGAAGCCAAGAGGCCGGACTGAACGATCTTCGTTCCAGTCTGTTTGAAGACCCTCGGAATATCAACGCTTTGCTTGGGTTGCTTGAAATCTATCACCAGCAGGGGGATGGGCGGCGAGCGCTTTATTATTACAAACAAGCCAGGTCTTTTGAGCCTAACAATCCCCGGCTCCGGCAGTATGAAAAAATATACGCCAATGAATAACGAAGGTTTCCGGGGAAAATTACCCGGATTAACCCTGATTCAGGTATCCCCGGCAATAGCAACGGCCGGTTTTCTTGAATTATTTTCCTTGTCCGCATTATTTGACGGGCAGTTTTTTTATTAATCCGTGTAATTCGTGGACCTCATAAGGGAACAGCTATACCTATTTTTGCCCTGCGAGGATTCCCCATTAGTTTGCCTTTTTCTATAATATTTACGATATTTAAAATAAGACTTTTCTTAATAGCAAAACGCATCTTCTTTAATGGGTAGATAAATATATATAAAAAGGCGGATATATGTCAGAACAGAGCGTAGTTCCTATTGATCAACTGCTTCCTAATAAGTTATCTCTTCTTCCCCTCATGGGGCGTCCTATTTTTCCGGGGCTTTTTACCCCGATCATGATTGGTAATCCCGCAGACGTGAGGGTTATTGATGACGCGGTTGCCGGCGACGGGCTTATCGGGCTTGTTATGCTGGCTAATGATGCTGACAATCCGACGATTACTGATTTGTACCGAATCGGTACGGCGGCTAAAATCATCAAGAAAATTAATCTTCCTGACGGCGGGGTCAATATATTCATTTCCACATTGAAGCGCTTTATGATTAAGAAACCCCTTAAACCGATTAATCCGATTGTGGCGGCTGTCGAGTATCTTGAGGAGGAAGAAGACGACACCAGCGAAGTAAAAGCCTTGACCCGAGCGCTTATCAGCGAAATGAAACAGATTTCTGAGAATAATCCGCTTTTCTCTGAGGAAATGCGGCTCAATATGATCAATATCGATCATCCAGGTAAAATCGCGGATTTTATTGTCAGCGTCCTCAATATTGATAAGACCGAACAGCAGAAAATCCTTGAAATGCTGAACGTCCGCAAACGGATGGAACAAGTTTTGGTCTTTATCAAGAAGGAACAAGAACTGCTGCGGATCCAAAAGCGGATTCAGCGGGAGATTAACGAGAAAATCGAAAAATCTCAGCGGGATTATTTTCTCAAAGAGGAACTCAAGGCGATCAAAACCGAATTGGGTATGACTACCGACGCGAAGAGTTCTGAATATCAGCGTTTTAAAGATAAGATCGAGGGGTTTCATTTTGAAGGAGAAATCAAAGAGACGGTGGAACAAGAACTTGAAAAGTTCAATTTGATTGATCCCAATTCCGGTGAGTTTATCGTCAGCCGAAATTATCTTGATGTGATCGCTAATCTGCCCTGGAACGACCCTGAGCCGGAACAGTTCAGCCTCAAAACCGCGTCAAATATTCTCGAAAACGACCACTACGGGCTTAAAGACGTAAAGAACCGTATTGTTGAGTATCTTGCGGTTCGGAAATTGCGCCAAGATACAAAGGGTTCTATTATATGCTTGGTAGGCCCCCCCGGAGTGGGTAAAACCTCGGTAGGCAAATCTATCGCCCGATCCTTGGGCAAAGCGTTTTTCCGCTTTTCCGTAGGCGGAATGAGGGACGAAGCCGAGATTAAGGGGCATCGACGGACCTATATCGGCGCTATGCCGGGCAAAATTATTCAGGGCTTGAAGATCGTCAAAACCAAAGCCCCGGTATTCATGATCGATGAAATCGACAAGATGGGCATGAGTTTCCAAGGAGATCCAGCAAGCGCCCTGCTTGAAGTCCTTGATCCGGAACAGAATTCTTCATTTCGGGATCATTATCTTGATCTGCCCTTTGATATTTCTCATATTTTCTTTGTTGTTACCGCCAATACCCTGGATACTATCCCAGGGCCCCTACAGGATCGTATGGAGATTATTGAGCTGCCGGGTTATATCAACACCGAAAAGTTTGAGATTGCCAAGCGTTATTTGGTGCCTAAAAGCCTTGAAAAAAACGGGCTTAAAAAGAATCAGGTAAAGTACACCAGAGAATCCCTCATGCACATCGCTAACGGCTATGCCCGTGAAGCGGGAGTCCGGAACTTTGAAAAGAATCTCGACAAGATTCACCGCAAACTGGCAAAGCAGCTTGTCGAAGCCGCAGAAGCCTCTGAACCAGAGACCCTTGAAAAGTTCGAGATTGACAAGAAACTCATTGAAAAACATCTTGGGAAGCCTCTTTTTCCAGAAGGGGATCTCAAGAAAGCAGATCGTCCCGGTATGTCTGTAGGTCTTGCCTGGACAACTATGGGCGGCGACACCCTGGTTATCGAGGCCACTTCAGTGCCTGGTGAAGGAGGGCTTACGCTGACGGGTAAAATGGGGGACGTTATGAAGGAATCCGCTTCGATTGCCATGACGGTTGTCCATAAACTAGGGGTTGAACAATACGGGATTTCAGGGTCTTGGTTTGAAAAGAACCATATCCATCTGCATATTCCCGAAGGGGCTACCCCGAAAGACGGTCCCTCCGCAGGCATCACAATGGCTACGGCGCTGCTTTCACTGCTTCGGAATAAGACCATCCTGGACAAGCTTGTAATGACCGGTGAACTGAGTCTAACCGGTCAGGTTTTGCCTATTGGGGGACTCAAGGAAAAAACTATTGCAGCCCAGCGGAATCGGGCCCGGTATATCATTATTCCTAAACAGAACCTTCGGGACTTAGACGATATTCCAGAGCATGTGAAAAAAGGGATCGAGTTTTATCCTGTGGAACGATTCGAGGAAGTCTTGAAACTGGCTTTTTCTGATTAAGCCGGGACCCTAAGACCGCGCCTTGGGTTATGCTGGAAAAGATTGCCGGCTTAACCCAAAAGCGGGCTTGTTAAAACCCCCCAATGTCAATATGATAAGGTCAGCTACCCCGCCTAAAGGTTTTTTCTAGGGCTTGGGGCTTGGGCCGGTTGTCCGGCTTGCTCCCCACAATTTCTACTTCCTTCCCGCTTTTT
>JAITHD010000152.1 GCA_031280155.1 Treponema sp.
AAAAATCAGTATTAGAACAAAAACTGCAAATCGGATTTTCACTGCCTCCTTTTGACCGCGCTTCATTTGACGTGTTTCTTTACAAAAAAAAGAAGATAGGTCTTCTTGTGGGAAACAAACATCCTTTTTCAAAACGTTCTTCTATTACCTTAAAAGAACTCAAAGACAAAAACATCATTGCTTTAAATAATAATATGTATCCTCAAACAAAGCTGATTGAA
The DNA here is from genome assembly GCA_031280155.1 of Treponema sp. Lineage (GTDB taxonomy): Bacteria > Spirochaetota > Spirochaetia > Treponematales > Breznakiellaceae > JAITHW01. The sequence continues at coordinate 222 of JAITHD010000152.1, forward strand.
CTGTGCGCTGAAAACGGCGTTGATCTGAATGTACAGCTTAACTGTCCAGATAACGTCTTGGTGTATGACTTATGCAAAACAAACCAATTTGTGAGTTTTTTTGCGGGTTCTGCGGAAAGTTTTGATGATCTTATTACTATAGAAATTGAAGACGTCGAGCTTTTTATTGAATTTTACATTATTGTAAATAAACACGCCTATATTAATCAAGCAGCGGAACAATTTCTTAGGTACGCTCAAAACGCATTAATAACGGATAACCTGTCATAGCGCACCTATATCCCCGCCCGAGCGGTACTGTTTTAGTTTTCATTTATTATGCTGTCCAATTTTTTGTTTTCTTCTTCAAGCAGCCGCAGATGTTTATGTTCTTTCTCTATTTCCAATGCTAATATTTCCTTTTGATATTTTAGTTTTTCTATTTCAGTTTCTCGTTTATTTTTTGTAATTTTATATATATACGATAATACCAGCGCCGGCAATCCGACAAAAAGCGATATTACCGCTACGCTTCCGGTTATTATCCCCGTTAAATCCATATAAAACTCCTTTATTTCCAACCTCTGGGGAATTACCTCTTGTAAGCCCGCTGCCGCAAGGTCTCGTATAACAGCACGCCTGCCGCTACTGAAACGTTCAGGGAATCAAGGCGCCCCATCGAGGGAATACCGACAAAAGCGTCGCACCGTTCCCGCAGAAGCCGGCTTATCCCTGATCCTTCGCCGCCGAGAATGAGGCACACCCGGCCGGTTAAATCTTTGGTAAAAACCGGCTCCCCAGTCATGTCAGCGCCGAAAATCCAGAATCCCCCGGCTTTGAGGGTCTCAGCCGCCCTGGGAAGATTAGGGGTTTCCGCAATCGGCACCCAAGAAACCGCGCCGGCAGAAGTCCGGGAAACTGTTTCCCCGTGTTTGGGAATCCGCCTGTGCCGGGTAATCACCAAATCCGCCCCGAATTGATCGCAGGATCGCAGAATAGCGCCGTAGTTGTGGGGGTCTGTGATCTCATCAAGCATCACAGTCAGGGCGTCGGCTTTGTCTCCAAGCCCGGCGATAAATTCTTCCAACCCAATAACGCCGCTTCCAGAATCGTCGTCCACTTCCAGGGCAATCCCCCGATGATCCGGCGCAAGCCTGTCGAGGTCATAAGTCCCCACCCGATCAACCCGAATCTTGCGCTTTACCGCAAGGTCAACAAGCTCCCGGGCCCGAGGACCCGCTTTGGCTAACAACAGGGACCGAACCGGAATCCCGGACTTGATCCGCTCTTCAATGGCGTGAAAACCTGTCAGGTACATAGCCGATTACTCATCCATCCCGTAGGTTTTGCCGTATTGGACAATTTCGGTTTGCGGATATCCCCGATCAGCCAGGTATCTTTTGAACGCGCTTTGGGCTTTCGGCTCCCCGTGAACCAGAAAAATCCGCTTCAGCCGGGACGTATCCAGGGCGTCCAGCCATTCAACAGCCTCCTGATAATCCGCATGGGCGCTGAAGGCGTTGATTTCCTCAACTTCTGCTTTCCGCTTGAACCATTGTCCGTGAATTTTCACTTCCTTCTCTTTATTCCGTATCCGCCGGCCCAAGGTATGCTCCGCCATGTAGCCTACCGTCAAAATCGTCGTGTTCGGATCGCTTATGCTGTTGATAAGGTGGTGCTGAATCCTGCCGGCTTCGCACATACCGTCAGCGGAAATGATGATAAGGGGGCCCGGACGGGTATTGAGAGCCTTTGACTCCTCAACGCTGGCGGTAAAGTGGAGGCTGTTGAACCCAAAAGGATTTTTGTGATGTTTGATAAAGGCTTCTCTGATTTCCTCATCGTAACATTCAGGATGGACTTGAAAAATCGTCGTGGCGTTGGTAGCCATCGGGGAATCAACATAAATCGGAATTTCAGGAATGATCCCGTCGTCCACCAAAAGATGAAAATAGTAGACCAATTCCTGGGTGCGCTCAATCGCAAAGGAAGGGATAATGATGCGTCCCTTGGTTTTCACGGTTCGTTTTGCCAATTCTCCGAGCTTTTCCATCGCGTCGTTGGCGGTTCCGTGAAGTCTGTCGCCGTAGGTGCTTTCCAGCACCAGATAATCCGGCGGGGGAACCAGCTCTGGGTCTCGGATAATAGGTTTGCCTTTGCGTCCCAAATCGCCGGTACAGAGGATATTTGTCTGTTTCCCTTCTTTTTTCACGGTAATATACGCCATAGCGGAGCCTAAAATATGTCCCGCATCGAAAAATTCCAGTTCTATCCCCTCAGCCATGAACACCGGGCGGTTATAAGAGACCCCCAAAATCTGACTTGTGGCTTGAATAGCGTCTTTTTCTTCGTACAAAGGCTGCCAATCAAAGGTTTCGCCTTTTTTCTTTGCCTGCTGCTTGAGATACGCCGCGTCCCGAGCCTGAATATTGGCGGAATCCATCATAATGAGACTCGCAATATCCCTGGTCGCCGGCGTAGCGTAGACGTTTTTGCGATACCCCTGTTTGACCAGCAGGGGCAGCAGCCCGCAATGATCCAGATGCCCGTGGGTCAAAACCGCGGCGTCAAGGCGATCCGGCGGGATTCCAAGGTTTCTGTTTTTCCGATCCGCTTCGGACCGAGACCCCTGAAACGCGCCGCAGTCGATGAGATAGGATTTCCCGTGGATTTCCAGAATATGCTTTGAACCGGTTACTTCCTCGGCGGCGCCGAGGGAATAGAATGTTATAGCCATAGGAATATCCTACTACAAAACAGGGGACAATGACCAGATCACTAGGGGACTCATGATCAGCCCTATTACCAAAAGCACTGTAAAGCCCCCGCCTTTAGGCGGGGGGTAGCTGACTATAATACATTTGCAATACCACACGATGGGAGGGACACTCCCATCGTTCTATCACTTAGAAGCTGTACACCAGCCGGAGTTCGAATACATTATCCACCTTTGTTTTGTCTTCCCCGGAACTTGCACCATTCGCCATTTTAACCGTCATATTGTACACTGGTTTGATGGTAAAACCATTGCCAAGAGAAAAGTTTATCGAAGGTTCAATCGCTATCTGATCGAATACCGACGGGTCATTGCCGGCAACTTGAGACCCTTCTTGATAGGCGAGTACAAGATCCGCTTTGAGCCAAAGCCCAAGTTCCATCCACGAAAAAACCTTATAGGTAAACACCGGCTTTATGTAGAACGCCGCCAGTTTATTATACGAATTTCCGGAGACCGGCATATACAGATTTCCGCCGGCATCGCTTCCCAGATCATGGGTAATGTATCTATAGTTCCCTGATGAACCGTAGCGTACTTTGTCTGACCAGGTGTCCAATCCCAGCCGAAGGGCCGCTCCGGTAAGATTGCCCTGGGCGTACTTGACGTACAGCCAATGCGCGGTAGCAAACCGTGAATCCTGTACGCCGTCGTTCATTTTTATACCCTCGATGCGTCCGTTCACCCACACTGAAAGTCCGGGAACAAAGGAGCCGATAACTTTTGGAACCACCCGGTATAGGAATTTCGCGCCGTAGTCATTCGCTAATTTGAGCGTAACCTTCTTGGACGGATCCGCCGGATCGATCAAGTCCTTAAATTCCGTTGTTTCCCCGTCGCCGTCACTGTCAAGACGGAACGAGACCCGGGCGTCAATGTTTTTGCCGTCGTCATAGCGCAGCCCGAAGCCGAGTTCCTGGAAATAGTCCTCGGCCTTGAGAAAGGCCGAAGGCGAGCCATTGGTTACCGCGGGTATCCACAACCCGATATTCAGCCCTTTTACCGCGGCGGGTTTGAATTCAAAACGCGCTCCGGTGATGAATTCAGGGTTATCCCATAGCTCGTCCCCGGCGTTTTCAAAGGCAGTATCCCCGAATTTCCCCAGGGATATACGGAGCTGTTCATCGAAGAAATTCGCCGCGCCGAAAGCGTGTTTCACAAACCGGTTTACTTCGGTGGAAAAGCTCTGATCCGCGTGGCCGTCGCCGCCCCAGAGAACCGAATTCCTCAGCTCAAAACGGGTTCGGAACTGGAAGATTCCCTTG
>JAITHD010000186.1 GCA_031280155.1 Treponema sp.
TGTCATAGTATCCGTTTTCGAGTTTCTCTTTCCATAAATAATAGGTTTCCGGCGGAATGTTGAAAGCTTCTTTCAATTCTTTGAAGGTATGTCCTTCATCTTTAAAAGCGACCCCTCGCTGTTTATAATCAATACTATACATATTTTATATATCGCTTTCTTCTTCAAAAACTTAAATTAATCTACTATACCGTAAAAAGGGGGTGGATTTTTTTCTTTTAGTACCCAGGGTTCATGCAGAATAGATGTTAAAAAGTTTTTCTGCATGAACCGAGGCATCACATAAACCATCCCAAGAGACAGCCTATAATATAGCTCAACAATCCTCCAAACGCACCAATCCAGCCGTATATCGTGATCTTGATAAAATAGGTTCCAGCGAATTTATTAAATAGTGTTTCTATCTCTTTTGGATGCATATTGTTTACTTCCTGTTCTACTACTTTTTGTATGTCAATCGAATGTATCATATCTTTAAAATGGTTCTCTCCGGCGTCAAGTACCGCGGGAATACAATATTCACCAAATACCGCTTGTTTTGTTTCTGTAGTAATACTCTGATTCAGCCCCTTTAAAACGGTTTCAACCAGAGGAATACCGGCGCGTTTTATAGGGTCCCAATCTTGTTCCAGCGTTGTTGTAATGAAATTCGACAGATCTTTCCGCAGAATCCCGTCGCTGTAGAAGTCGCCGTCTTTTACAATCTTCAATAGAATACTCGTCAAAAGACTGGAAACGGCATCCATAGCTGTTTTATCCTCAAGCAGCGGCGCAACAAGTCTCCGCAATTCCGGCTCAAAATCAATGCCAGCAAATAAATCTGAAACCGCTATAGTATCTGCAATTTTTTCGATTACATTTTTCGTAAAGTTTACCGTAAGAGCTGATATGTCGTCTTGTAAAATACGGCGTTTTATATAAGAAACCGCAGGATTCAGTAAAGGTTCTATGACACTTACCATATCCTGAACAGTAGTAATATTGAGCATACCAAGGATAGATTTTAGGGGAACCTGGGTATACCGATCAACAATAACCTGTACAAAACGGCTAACCTTCTGTTGTACCTGAGGAGTGTTCAAGATTAGTAAAACCGACTGTTCAATCATTGCTGAATTCAAAGTATCTTGGGTAAAGCCCAAATATGAAAGCCGGTATTCCAGCAGCGGATTTGTGATAGATAAGATATGAGCTTTTTTCTTTCTGAGAAATTTAGGAAGTTCTTCATCAATAAGCAGATGTACAATCGGAGGGACATGACCCTTTGCCGGGGCAGCATACCAAGGCATAGCATCTTTAATCTGTTTTATTAAAACGTTCTTTTGAGTTCCGATCTCTTGGGAAATCAGATCAAGGAAATAGGTAATATGTTTTTCGATAAGTCCTGATACGTTACCGTTGAATAGTTCTCCTAGTTTAGCATCCGGGCTAAACTCTTTATCTTCAATATACTTTACGATTGGACCCACTGAAGTATGCAAAATCTCCCGGATTTTCTCGGATATACCCTGTGCAAGTCTGATAGTAACCTGAGGTCCTGCAAAATCCTCAAAACTATGGGTTGAAATATACGATACAAACCAGTCGTTTTGCTGATAGATATATTGTTTTATTTTTTCCTCAGTTATCTCATTCACTAAGGTTTTAAATATAGTATTGAGCTGTAAATCCACAAAGTTTGAGAGCTTGTCAGTGTAATGCCCCAACTTTTTATCTTCAATTTCTTTTTTAATGAACGTATGAATATATGCAGCGAGATCGCTTGTATGGAGCTTCTGTATAATCCCGTCTCTTACCAGATGAAGGCATTGGTTGATTTTTCCTGACGTGATTAAGTCTTTCAACAGTTTTGCTATACTATCGGCAATAGCTGAACTATGCTGGTCAATATAGGCTTGCATTGCGGAAAAGATACAATCGGTTATGGCTTTGCGTCTTTGGTCATTCTTTAATAGACTGTCAATCACGGCATAATCAGACTTAGTTATGCGGCGGAGGATTTTTTCCCGCACATTGTTTTTATTTTTACTGAAAAATTCCGTTAATGCGGTTTCGTTAAGGGTGCGTTCTTGTACAAATTTTGATATGTTTTTGGCAAATTCCGGCTTTCTTGCCCCTACAACTCCGATAAACGGGGAAAAGTCAAATATGATTTTCTTGTAGGGTCTGAACAGCATTTTAATGGCAAGCCAATTCGTGCCTATACCGACAACCGCGAAAATCCCTCCATAAAGCAGCAGCAGCCACCATGTAAAAGCACGAGGCGTTCCGAGCAGATACGCCGCTCCTACGGATAATCCGCCGGCGATGCCTCCTAGAAAGGCTCCGAACATATTAATTGGTTTGAGTTCCTTTCCCATAAAGTCTTGCGCCATTATCCGTATCTGGGCAGGACTTGATTTTTTTAATTCATTGTTGACCAGTTTTGATACATTTCCAGTTACTATTGCATCAAGACGCTTAGTAAGGAGTTCCAGAATCTCTGCCGCGATCTTTGTATATACCGCGTCTTTTTGTATGACTTGGTATACTTGATTAAGTTCCTGATGTTTATAACGGTTCCAAAAGGATTTCCAGTTGAGCCTGAAATTCTTTGCTTGATTCTCAGAAATAACAGCACCGATGTTCTTTACCGCTATCGAATCCCACAGATTCAGCAAGGTCTGTTTGAGGCTCTGTTCATGCAGCCCAAGGGGGATATCCTCGGAACTGAAACACCCTCCGCAAGTCTTGGTTTGCATTTCCGCAATTTTAGCGGTCAATTTGGCTTGCAGGTCTTTTTTGAAGGTATCCTGATATAGATAATCGTTTTTTAGCTTTTTAAATAGGTTCAGAAGCAGCAGGTTTTTTATCTTAGACAAGTCAGGTTTAAAATTATCCGCTATTTTGGTATATAATAACTTTTCTATCATATTGTAATTTTTATTCGGCATTTCTTGCAGATTAAAATTGATAAGCGTTACTATTCCCTGGGGTGTAAGGAGCTTTTGATCCTGAAGAATAGCTATAAGACTCCCGATAGTATGCGTCTCTATGAAAAAAAGCAGTTCATGAGCGAGCCGGTTTTTTGCGCCGTCGCCGTATTTATATATAGCGGAAACAATCTGATTAACTACATTATATCGTTTCGCTAAATCGCCGATAAATATATCTTTGAAACTCATTAAATAGATTCCGCTCGAAGAAGTTGCTAAATGTCTATTAACCGTGTCGTTTATTATCTGTTCAATTTCATCCCCCGTATTATTGATAAAATCCGCAATCTTATCAATAATATCCGGCAGTTTCTCGTTGATAAACTTGGCGATACCGACTTTGATTCCGGGACTTAGAACGTCGCTAATCTTGAGCTGGATAGTTTTTGCCTCCTCCAGCAGAGCCCTTGCTATTTCAAGCGTCATGTTCTGTCCTTCAGGGGTTTTGGAAAACTCGATAATCCGGGAAATAAGTTCCTGAGAAAGGACCTTTGAATCTTTGATAAAATCCGCAAACCTCATCTGTCCCAATGACCGTTCCAGTTCCCCTATCATAGGATCAATATCTATAACCTGAAGCAGCGTATCCCAGGTTTTATCAAGGTCTCCGTCAAATTGAGAGAAATCTATACGATGAATACTGGCGCTTATGTTTTCGGTAATCCGATCGATTGCTTCCTGAGATATGAGCGTATTGATACGCCGCCCCTCTATAAATTCATACAGAATAGCTTTCAAATCATGCTGGCTTGAAAGTATTGTTTCTATATTAGCATTTATCAGATAGTCATACTGTTCCTTTGACACCAGGCTCTGAATCTCTTTGCGCTTAAAAACGCCGTATACCCTATCCGTCAGACCGGAGGCCGCTCCTCCGGTTATTAACGCAATCAGATGGTCTATGCTTTGTTCGATCCCCGGAATTTCCTCAAACCTGATTGTCCCGGATTTTTCAGGCAATTCTTTACAGAGTATATCTTTAATCCATATATGAAGCGCTGCTTTAAACGACGGCGTATTGAATTCCTCTTGCAGGGTCTTAGGATTAACCAGATCAGCTTCAACCAGTTGGGACATATTTTCGATAAAATCTTCATACTGTTCTTCAATAACGCCCCCCCATTTTCCATATTTTTTGAAAAGCATATTAACCGCAACAGCATTGGTAATCCACCCTACTCCAGCGCCGCTTATGATACCTATGGCAAGCTCCATAAGCATTGAGATAGACATTAGATTTTCTCCTCTAGGATACAAATATTTTATTACAAATCAGTATAATATTATAGAAGAAAGATTGCAAGAGATCGCCTGCTATTACTTTGGCAGGTTTGAACCGTAAAAACGCATATTTCTGATTTTTTTCTTGACAAATAAGATCACTGGAATACCATAAAAAAATGATAACGATAACATTACAGAAGAAAGGCATATGACCAATCTCAAAGATATTGCCAAGGCAGCCAATGTATCAGTGATTACCGTATCCTGAGTGCTGAATGAGATCAGCGCGGTAAACGCAATAAATGAAGCGGGCTTGTCGGTTCCAGAGGACGTTTCAGTCCTCGGGTTTGACGGGCTGGGGCATCACCTGCTGAGTGAACCCCGGCTCACCACGGTACAGCAGCCGGTCTTTGAAATCGGTAAACGATTGGCTCACATCCTGCTGGGCAGGATAAGCTGAAGTCCGGCGCTGATCCCCGGTAAAACAGTATTTAGTTTGAAGCATTGACACTCCCGTGCCTAAAGGCGGGAGATTCTTGGTTCTCTGTCCGCTGCTGTCTTGCGACGGTCTTCCATCACTTTGTTTGCCCTTACTATGGGTTGTCCTTCTACAAGGATATTCAGCGCCCCATTCTCGTCCCGATCATGTTCACTTCCACAGACGGGACAAACCCAGTTCCTCACAGACAAATCCTTTACTTCGCTGTTTTTAGAGCCGCAGCCGCTGCTGGTTTGACTGGACGGAAAAAATGTATCCGCCTTAACAAGCGCGCCTTATGCTGCCATCCGCATTTATACGCTAATTGACGGATAAACTCACCCCAGTCCGCGTCATTGATGGATTGTGCCAAACGCCGGTTCTTAACCATGTTCTTTATGTGCAAATCCTCAACGCATAGTACGTCATACCTCTTTACCAATTCGGTTGACCATTTATGAAACGTATCATTTCGCTGGTTACCGACACGCTCATGCAGCCGCGCTGCTTTGAGCCCCGCTTTGTTCCTATTAGCGCCGCCCTTTGTTTTTCGGGACAGCCGCCGCTGAAACTTCGCAAGACGTTTTTGCGATTTGGCTAGATAGGTATGATTTTCAAAATGTATTCCTTCCGATGATACCGCGAATTCCTTAATCCCCATATCAAGCCCTACTGATTTGCTCGTACTCTCATATTGCGGTATAACAGGGGGTTTTATGTGGTCAGGCGAAATCCCAAGCCTAAAGGCTTGGGATTTACCGCGGCTCTTTGTAATTACCGCGCCTTTTCTCTAGTAATGATCTTCACTTCAAAGGGCCCAAGCCCGACGCGCTCCGAACCGGTATCCACGGTTTGCTTCCGGTTTGCGAAATTCATGATAAATATCCATTGCGTTTCGCCGTCCCCGCGGATTTG